>JAGHDE010000170.1 GCA_021160085.1 Pseudomonadota bacterium
TGAAACCATCATGCCATTGCAATTAAGGTTGCCCCGGATTCCGTCTCCGAAATGATACTTCAAGTCAAAAGGCAGAAAGACTTTGAAGACACGATTGAGAGGTGTGCTTTGGCGGAATTCTATCCCTGGCTGAGAACAAATTGGTTTGTTGTAATAACTTTAAATATAATCATTATTTTGTCTTGTTTGGCAGCATTTATAGGCGTGACGAAAAATGTTTGAGCTCTTTTTAAATAAGTATACCTATAGATTCTCAAAGATCATATCAAAAACAGCTATCTTAACCTTCGCCATGAGCCCGGTCTTCCAGATAAGGTCATTTAAAATACGCTGGTGTTTCCTGGCAATTAGAATGGTGCATGGTGTTCCCGTACTCACTAATTTTTCCCAGTACGATACTCTCTCTTTGTTCAAGTTGTTTTCAGTCTCAACCTCAATAAGTTGAACTATCTGCCCGTAGCCTCCAAAAACAATATCCGGATATACTCCCTTAACCTCAAAATTTTTTTCTTCTCCGGGGTTAATGTGAACTTCCTTATGAATTTTGGAATATTTTGTCTTTACCTCGTGAATAACCAGATCGTGTAATAACTGTTCATCGAGTGTTACCATCGTAATCTCCTTGAAATATAAATAATATAACCAAAGCAACGAAAAAGTAATTTTTGGCAGCAAGTTTGTCAGTTAATCAAAAGAAATATCCAGAATTTCATACTCAATATCTCCCCGGGGAGCCTTTACGATTGCGGTGTCATCCACTTCTTTTCCTAAAAGGGTATTACCTAAGGGTGAAAAAACAGAAATTTTTTTCTGTTTTACATCCGATTCGTCCGGTCCTACCAACTGATATTCTTCTTCTTCATCCGTATCTAAATTCAGGAGTCGCACCTTTGCTCCAAAGACCCCCCTGTCATGGGGGAGCGTGGAAGGATCGATGATCTCTGCCAGAGACAACCTGTATTCTAAATCCTTGATCTTTCCTTCCACATAGCCCTGCCTTTCTTTTGCCGCATCGTATTCCGCATTTTCGCTCAGATCTCCATGGTCACGAGCTTCCGCAATTTCCTGGATAACTTTTGGGCGTTCAGATTTTTTAAGATGTTTTAATTCTTTACTTAAGCTTTCATATCCTGCCCTGGTTATAGGTCGTCTGGACATATCAGTTCCCCCCTTTCTCGAAAATTACTCCAGATACATTATTCTCTTTAAGTGGAACCAGTAAAGACAAAAACTGTTCCAAAATTCGGGCAGTGGCCCCCCAAATCACGTGCTCACCATATTGAAACACCGGGTACTTAGTGTCAAATTTTTCACTGGCTACATTCGATAGCTTCTCATTTTTGACGAAATCCTGGAGAAATACCAGGGGAATTTCAATTATCCGGTCTACTTCTTCTGCATTAACTTTGAATCGAGGAGAAGCCGGAAAAATTCCCACTACTGGCGTAATTACATAATTGCTTTCTGCTGTAAGACAGTCGTCCAGGAGACCTAAGATTTTCACCTTATTACAATTAATCCCCACCTCCTCGGCCGCTTCCCGGAGAGCCGTTACTTGCACAGAGTCATCCTCTTTTTCACAAACTCCCCCGGGAAAAGAAATCTGCCCTTTATGATTCGCAACTTTCATAGTTCTTTTGGTAAAAATAAGGGAGCATTTTCCCTCCCTTTCATACAAAAGAAGCAAAACCGCTGAAGGAATACGACCTTTGTCCCTAATCTCTTTCCGCGGCCGCCTGGAAAGAATGTCTCGAAACTGATCCCAGTACATAATTACACCACCTAAACGTTCATTAAGTAAAATAATACAATGGATTCAATTTATCGGATCAAACTGCGCATTATCTCCATGTTCCGAAGGTCATCAGCATCCTCTTTGCGGGGAGTCTCCATAATCCCGGGCAGATGAATAAGAGCGGGATGATTTACAATATGCAGAAATCCCGAAAGGCCGATTTCTCCTTTCCCAATGTGCCAGTGGCGATCTACCCTTGAGCCGAAACTGGTTCGGGAATCATTAAGATGAAGCGCTTTTAATCTATCCAACCCAAGAAGGGTATCGAATTCATCCATCATCTGATTCAGTCCGGTGGAAGTAGAAAGATCATAACCGGCCTCAAACGCATGAGCAGTGTCCAGACAAATCCCGATCCTTTCTTTTTCATCCACCTGGTCTACAATCGTTTTAAGCTGAGAAAATTTAAATCCGATTTCCGTTCCCTGGCCGGCGGTATTTTCTAACAGAAGTTGAATTGAATTGTTTGCCCTCCGAAAAGCAAGATTAATAGCCCGGGCTACTCGATCTAATGCTTCCGGTTCTTTGAGGCGGAGCTTGTTTCCAACATGAACAATAACAGACCTGGCTCCTAATCGATACGCCTTATTTAACTCGTCAACCAAACAATCGATTGAGCGCGTATAAAGTTCTTCGGAGGGAGAAGCTAAATTAAGCAAATAAGGCGCATGAATAAAAAGCGGCGCAATAGATGTTTGAGACAGCGCCTCTTGAAAGTTTTGGGCTTCTTCGGGATTAAAAGGTTTCTTCTTCCAGGCCCGAGGATTGCCCGAGAAGATTTGCATGGTTTCGCAGCCTGTTCTTAAAGCTCGCGGGATTACCCGGGGAAAGCCCCCCGCTATGGAGATATGAAAGCCAAATCTCATAATGATATTTTTTGAGTTCATTGACTCAAAAGTTATCTGTTCAGTTTTTTGAATTGCCAAAATCGTATGCGAATTTTATGGGACACTCACCATCTCACGCCGAATATTTTTTAAAAAAAGCACGGTGCTTTTTTTGATGGCTGCTGCCATCTTAGACTGAAAGCGTTTAGTGGACAATATTTTTTCTTCTTTAGGATTAGAAATATAACCGACTTCAACAAGGATCGAGGGGATATCCGGGGCCTTAAGCACAGCAAACCCCGCTTGCAAGGGTTCGGGGAAGTTAATTGTATTTACTTTTTTCATCTCGCGAAGAGCAATTTTCCCGAAAATAAGCCCGTCGTTTATGGTTCGGGTCTGTTCCATGCTTACCAAAATGGAATCCACTTCTGCCGGGCAGGAGGAAAGATCAACCCCTCCAATAAGGTCGGAGGCATTTTCCTTTGCAGCTAAAATACGGGCGGCCTCCTGGCTTGCTCCCCTCTGAGAAAGACAGTAAACTTCGGCGCCTTTTTTCTTTTTGTTGAAACTTCCATTTGTGTGGATGCTGATAAACAGATCTGCATCATATTCCTTGGCGATCTTCCATCGTTTCCTCAGGGGTATGAAATAATCTTTCTCCCTGGTCAAAAAGGCCTTGAATCCTGGTTCTCGGTTAATCGAGTCACGCAACTTTTTTGCAATCTGTAAAACGATCGTTTTTTCCTTAGTGCCTGCCGGACCTACTGCGCCGGGATCTTCACCTCCGTGTCCGGGGTCGATAACCACAATCCGGGTTCCTTGAAAACTCTTTTTATAAGCAGTTCTTTTTTTTTGTTCTTTCTGTTCCAAATCTGAGCGGAAGACATCGATCACCAATCGGTCCGGCTTATCAAGATATTTTTTAAGCGTAAATATATTAGAGCGGGTTGGCTTTGTTAAATCTATTACCACTCTTAATACAGCAGGCTTAAAATATCCCCACCTCACCTTTGAAACTATCTGGTCATTGATGATAAATTCTTTGGTTTTCAGAAGCGAGCAGGCTTCTTTGAGGTCGATGACCAGACGGTGAGGTTCTCTCAGTTCGAACATATCATAATAGGCCGGCTGATTCAGGTCCAGTACGATCCGGGTATGATCGGGCGCAGTCCAGTGCCGGACATCGATTACTTCCACTTTTCCCAACGCTGGAGAAACCAATAAAAACAAGAGACAAACGGAAAAAAGTCCTATGTACTTAATATGTGTTCTCATATTGCTCATGTAGAAA
>JAGHDE010000198.1 GCA_021160085.1 Pseudomonadota bacterium
AAAAAAATATCACTTCCAACGCTTAAAATACCCCGGTTTTATTTTAGGCGGTGGATTATGGTCATTTCTTTGGGTTGACAAAAATTTATCAAAAAAATATACTAACAGGCAGTCAAAAGAACCATTTGAAACAAAAAAAGGAAGTGGGTAGGTTCTGGTGAGCCTCCTGGACTTCAAATCCAGTGAGAGACGTGAGAAGCGCCTTTGGTGGGTTCGATTCCCATGCACTTCCGCCATATTAACTTCTGTTTCCCCGTCTTGAAGGGGTTTTTTGTTTATTAATATTAGAAACCAGAAAAGAAACAATACGTTCTCGCTTAAACAAATCTTGAAGCAAGCAACCAACCAGTGGCCGGGACAATGAAGATTGCATTAGCCCAAATCAATACTACCATCGGTGATTTTAACGGAAATACCTCCAAGATTTTCAGATCTGTTGATAATGCCCGCCAGCAAGGATGCGAGCTGGTCATTTTCCCGGAATTGGCCATACCTGGATTCCCCCCTACTGACTATATTGGCAAGGAAAATTTTGCCCAAAAAAACCTGAAAAAATTGAATCAAATCGCAAACACTGTATCGGATATCGGCGTGATTGTGGGGTTTGTAGAGCCTTCCCAAGAGCATGGGGGAAGACCCTGGCACAATGGGACGGCCTTGATCCAAAAAGGAAAAATAGTTTTAAAAACATATAAGACCCTCCTTCCTTCTTACGATTTGTTTGATGAACCTCGTTACTTTCAGCCGGGATATTCCCATGAGGTTGCTTCGTTTTCAGGAAGCCGGCTGGGGATTACTATTTGTGAAGATATCTGGAATGACAAAGATAATTGCCAAAAGCGCTCTCATCCGTATAATCCATTAGAGGACCTTGCAAATCAGGGATTGGATCTGCTGATCAACATTTCCGGTTCCCCATTTTATTTGGGCAAGAGATTAATCCGTATTAATACCCTCAGCACTATTGCCCGCAAACACCGGATTCACGTGGCCTATGTTAATCAGGCAGGAGGTAATGACAGTCTTCTTTTCGATGGAGGCAGTATGGTAATCGATCCCGGGGGGAAAATCAGGGCTTTTGCCCGGGAATTTGAGGAAGATCTCATTACCTTTGATATGGAGACAAACAAGGGAGATATTCGCGCTGCGATTGACAATGATGAGGAACTGCTATTTAAAGCTCTTTGTATGGGAACGCGGGATTATCTATCCAAGTGCGGGTTTAAGCAGGCAATTATAGGGGTAAGCGGGGGTATTGATTCAGCTCTCACCGCCTGTATTGCTGCCAAAGCACTGGGAAAAGAGAATGTCTTGGGAGTTGCCATGCCCTCTCCCTATTCTTCTCCGGAAAGCCTCCAGGATGCGGAGGTTCTTGCTCATCGTTTGGGAATAAATTTTCGGGTTATTCCTATATCCCGGATCTTCCAGTTATATCTTGAGGAGCTGAAGCCAAGTTTTGCCGGATTTACAGAGGATGTCACCGAAGAAAATATCCAGGCTCGTATCCGGGGAAATATTTTAATGGCCCTCGCAAACAAATTTAATGGTTTGGTATTGGCTACCGGAAACAAGTCGGAAATGGCAGTAGGATATTGTACCCTTTATGGTGATATGTGCGGTGCCCTGGCAGTAATTGCCGACATTCCCAAAACCATGGTCTTCCGTCTGGCCCGTTACATCAACTGCAAGGATGAAATCATTCCGGTCAGGGTGCTTACGAAGCCACCCTCAGCTGAATTAAAACCCAATCAGACTGACCAGGATATCCTTCCGCCCTATGATGTGCTGGACGATATCATCACCGAATATATAGACCATAACCGAACCCCTGGTGATATTGTAAAAAAGGGGCATAATCAAAAGGTGGTAACCGAAACCATTCGCCGAATTCACCTGAATGAATACAAACGCAAGCAGGCTCCGCTGGGGCTTAGAGCAACCACCAGGACTTTTGGTTCAGGGAGGCGGTATCCTATTGCCCACCGTTTCAATTTCTAAAACGACTATATCTAAAAAAAGTTACGGATTGGGAACCAGTTAATGTAACTGGATATGATAAACTGATAATTTAATAGATTGCTAATTTGAGAGGTGTCCTATGGGTGGTGAATTAAAAAGCACGCTTGATATCGTCATGGAGAAGTTCAAAGGCAGAGAAGAAGAGCTGTCCAAACTAAATGAAAGCCAGAAAGAGCGGATTGCGGAGATAAAACTGGAATGCAAGGCTAAAATTGCGGAAAAGCAAATCCTTATCGAAGACAAAGAGTTGCTTGCCAAAGAGATCGTGACATTAGAAGAGAAGCGGGATCGAAATATAGAAAAGGTGTATCAGGAATCTAAATAAATCGGGGCGGGGAGATTTGAACTCCCGACTTCATGCGCCCAAGGCATGCGCGCTAACCAGGCTGCGCTACGCCCCGATAAATTGTATGAAATCATATACCATCTTTTTGCAAATTAAGTCAAGAAGGCAACCGGCAACCAGACCAGTTTTTTTACCTGAACTTCTTCTAACTTTTTAGAAAATAGTTTTTCAGGAGGGGCTTCAGTTTATTAATTGCCCGGGCACGATGGCTGATACGATTTTTTTCTTCCGGATTCAGTTCAGCAAATGTTTTCCCCAACTCCGGCACCAGAAATATCGGATCATAGCCAAATCCCTGATTGCCCCGGGGCGCGTCTGTTATAATGCCGCGGCATTCGCCTTCAACCCATTCCCATCTTCCTTCGGGCGAGAAAATAACTATCGCACATACAAATCGAGCTCCCCGCTGACGGGGTGGGACGCCCCTTAATTTCCGAAGCAGCTTATTATTGTTTTTCTCATCATTTGCATCTGCTCCGGAGTAACGGGCGGAAAAAATACCCGGCTGACCATTAACGTAATCGACCTCCAAACCGGAATCATCAGCAATTGAAACCTCGCCGGTTGTCCGAGCGGTTATTTCTGCTTTCTTTAACGCATTTTCCCAGAATGTCTTACCATCTTCATTAACTGAAAAAGGGTGGTCAAAATTTTCCCAGGAAAGGATGGTCAAATCTTTTTCTCTTAGAATAGCCTGAAACTCTTTAATCTTTCCCTGATTTTGAGATCCAAATACTACTTTTTTGGTCATGGATAAACTCCCCAAATTGGACTTAATCCCATTGTGGCATTATATATTATAAAAGGTTCTGTCAACTTTTTAGGAAAATTTTCTTTTCCGGAAGATACCTTTGATGGTTGAATATTCCAATCAGCCAATTTTATCATTTTAAACAATGCCTATTTCTCCTATATTTGCTTGACATTTATTTCTCCCATAGGGTATTTTTTCAGGTAATTGATTAATACTTGGTATTAGTATATTTTAGACTACTCTTATTGATAATGCCTTATGGAGAATTCGTCCACCCCTAAACTTTCAGCCTGTATATTGTTCGTGCTGTCCGCCATCCTTGGACCAGGAACCGTTGTCGCTTTGTTTTTGTTTCTCTATGCAGGATCGCCGAACCTCGTTAACCTTAAGCTAAGTGAACCCGCATTACTTTGTGTTGATGCCCTCCTCTGCTTTGCGTTTTTCATCCAACACAGCTCCATGATTAGAAAGTCTTTTCGACGATGGGTAACACGATTACTTCCGGCTCACTACGATAACGCATTTTTCGCAATCGCTTCAGGGATCGTTTTGCTGGTGTTGCTTCTATTGTGGCAGGAGTCAACCCACACTCTTTTGTCGTTTCAAAACTCGGGCTGGTGGTTTTTTCGCGCCCTCTTTTTTCTCTCTTTATCCGGCTTTGCCTGGTGTTTCTGGGCTTTGGGTTTTTTGGATCCCTTTGGTCTCAAACCGTTTTTAAATCATCTGCGGGGGATACCCCGCAAGCCACCGTCTTTCATTATCCGTGGTCCTTACCGCTGGGTTCGCCACCCGGTTTACTTTTTCCAAATAGTGATAATCTGGTCGACTCCGCATCTGACAAGCGATCGTTTTTTGTTTAATGTTTTATGGTCAACATGGATAGTCATCGCAACTGTATTCGAAGAACGAGATCTGCGGACATCATTCGGAGATGCATATACCGAATACCAGAGCAAAGTGCCTATGCTCATTCCCTGTCGCCTTCGCCCCATCCGATAG
>JAGHDE010000172.1 GCA_021160085.1 Pseudomonadota bacterium
ACTAAGTATTTACTCATGCTTGGTTTTGACACTGTTTATTTTTCACAGGACAACCGCATTTGTCTGATCACTCTATCAGTTAAACAGGGCAGGGTGGTTCTTACTCGGGACACAAAGTTAGTAAAATCATCCGATTTTCCCAACTTATTATTTATAAACGACAATTCGCCAATAAAACAGATTCAACAGGTTATCAAACATTTTGAGTTAAAAATAAACGAAAATAATTTTTTTACCCGATGTCTGAGATGCAATCAACTTTTGATCAAAATTACCCCTCGGGAAGTCAAAGATAAAGTTCCTCCATATATTTTAACTATACACCAGGAGTTTTTTGTTTGTCAAAAATGCGAAAGGGTCTACTGGAAAGGAAGTCATCAGAAGAGGATGTCGGATATGATTAAAAGGCTAATATTGTCCCTGAAATGAAGCACCTGATTCAGGCGCTCCCACATTCCGAAGGATCCCCTCGCAATTTATCTAAAGCATGAGGAATAACCGGGATAAGGGTAGAAAAATTTTCCCGGACTGCCCTGGGACTTCCCGGAAGGTTAATGATGAGAGAATTTCCCCTAATTCCCACGAGGCCTCGGGAAAGCATGCCAAAAGAAGTCTTTTTTAAGGATTCCCCGCGCATTGCCTCCGCCATTCCCGGAATTTCATACTCGATTACCTTGCTGGTAGCTTGAGGTGTTACATCCCGGGGGCTCAGACCGGTTCCCCCTGATGTGACAATAAGGTCTAAGCGCTTTTTATCCGCATACGATATTATTGTTTTAACGATAACTGCTTCCTCATCAGGAATTATCGTATAGGAAACAACCTGGCCGGGAAGCTTTGGAATTAACTTCTTAATTTCCTCGGCGCTCAGGTCTTTTCGTTCTCCACGACTTCCCTTGTCACTAATCGTAATAATTCCCACTTTAATCATGGTTGCGAATTTACTGTTCTTCCTTTTCAGTTTTTGAGGCAGCGATTATTTTTTCACTTAAGAAGGCCGGAACCTCCTCATAGGTGTCTAATACCATAGTAAAAGTTCCTCGGCCGCTGGTTACGGATTTAAGGGTATGATCGTAATCAAGGATCTCTGCCATAGGAACCAGAGTCTGAATAACCTGATTTTTGTTTTTGGGGTCCATGCCCAAAACCTTTCCTCGGCGGCTGTTAAGATCTCCAATTATATCTCCCTGACATTCATCGGGAACAGTAATTTCCATCTTCATAATAGGTTCCAACAGTATAGGTTTGGCTTCCACAAAGCCCTTTTTAAAACCCATGGAGCCGGCTATCTTAAATGCCATATCAGAAGAATCAACTGCGTGATAAGAGCCATCTACCAGGCTGACTTTTACATCAACCACTGGATATCCTGCCAATATCCCTTCATTCATAGCATCTACAATACCCTTTTCCACTGAGGGGATGAAGTTTTTTGGGATAACTCCGCCCACAATTTTATTAACAAATTCGAACCCCTGGCCATGCGGTACCGGTTCAATTTCAAGCCAGGTATCACCGTATTGTCCGCGTCCTCCTGATTGCCGTTTGTATTTCCCCTGGACCCTCGTTTTGCCCTTAATTGTCTCTTTATAGGGAACCTTAGGAGTTTTGAGCTCTACTTCCACACCGAACTTTCGTTTCAGCTTTTCAAGAACTACCTCGAGATGAATCTGTCCCATTCCAGAAATAATAAATTCTCTTGTTTGTGGGTCTCGATTAATCTGAATGGTAGGATCTTCTTCTTGTAAACGCGTTAAGGAGGCGGTAATTTTGTCTTCATCGCCTTTCGATTTTGGCTCAATAGCATAAAAAAGAGCGGGGGTGGGGTATTCTATTGCTTTAAAAGAGGAAGCATTTTTCTCTTCCGCTAATGTATCATTGGTTGTGGTTTCCTTTAATTTGGCTAAGGCCAGAATATCCCCGGTAACTCCCTGATTTATCGGTTTTTGTATTTTCCCTTCGATTTTCAGCAACTGTCCTATTTTTTCCTTGGCATTCCTGGTTACATTAAAAATGGTGCTGTCTGAATCAAGCTTTCCCGAACATATCTTGAAAATCGTCAATTTACCGGTATAGGGATCAGCAATTGTTTTAAATACAAAACCGGAAAATGGTGCAGCAGGATCGATTTTCAGTTTTTCCTCTTCGCCGGTTTCAGGATTTATTGACGCTAATGAAGGCCGGTCTTGAGGTGAGGGGAAATAGTCAGCAATCAGATCAAGAACTGGCTGGATACCTATGTTCAGCAATGCACTTCCGCAAAACACTGGTGTGAAGGTGTTGTTTAAGATTCCCGAACGCAGGCCTTTATTAATTTCGTCATCAGAAAGCTCTCCGGCTTCGAGGTATTTTTCAATAAGTTCATCTTCCGATTCCGCGACCGCTTCCACTAACTTTTCCCGGTATTCACTTGCCTGGTCTTTTAAATCATCAGGGATTCCTGCCGGGGTTACACTCCCGCTTCCATCAATGGAAAAGAGAAGGGCTTTTTGGCTTATTAAATCAATGACCCCTTTAAAATCATCTTCTTTTCCGATGGGAATCTGTAATACAACTGGTTTGACATCTAAATTTTCTTCGATGTTTTTTATCGCATTGAGAAAATCAGCTCTTTCACGGTCCATCTTATTCACAAACAGCAGGGCGGGAATCTTTTTTTCAGAGATTGCTTCCCAGATCATTCCGGTCTGAATTTCCACTCCTGCAACTGCATCAACAAGAAGGATAGCCCCATCAACTATTGTTAATGATGAAAAGGTATCGCTGATAAAATTGGTATCCCCCGGAGTATCGATGATATTTATTTCCTTCTTATTCCATTTTATATGGTGAAAAGAGGAGCTTATGGTGGTCTTCCTTTTTATCTCTTCCGGCTCATAATCAAGCACCGAATTCCCCTCATCAACCCGACATAAGCGGTCAGACACTTTACCATTAAAAAGGAATGCCTCCCCCAGGGAGGTTTTTCCAGCGCCGCAATGAGCCGTAATAGCAATATTACGGATATCTTTAGTTTCATAGCTGTTCATTAATTATATTCCTCCTGAAAATTCCCAGTAAGTCAGTAAAATAAAATTAGAGATTATCTAAAATAAATTAGGATAGGAAATTATTATAATGATGTCAATAAATATTATGAAAACTGTCAGGTTTTATCTTTAAAATGACACCGAGAATAATCTGCTTGACATATTACCGAAGAGATAATA
>JAGHDE010000164.1 GCA_021160085.1 Pseudomonadota bacterium
GCAAACTATTCTATTACCCGAGTAACAATTAAATTTTTAAATATCGACCCAAAGAGAAAAAACTCCCCAGGAATCCAGTCACCATTCCCCCCACACCAATCAGAATAACATATTTTAGGGGAAGAAACGATATTTGCATAAACTGCAAAGGCAAGAAAGACGAATGAGCCATCCAGTTGGTGAATACGTGATAGCCGGCATACAAAGCAAGCAATGCCACAAAAGCGCCCAAAAGCCCCTGGAATATCCCTTCAATAAAAAATGGTGTCCTTATAAAAAAATTGCTGGCCCCTACTAATTTCATTATTTCAATTTCTTCTTTTCGGGCATACACAGTGAGCTTTATAGTATTGGAGATGATAAAAACTGTGGCCAGCAAAATAACAGCTCCCACCGCCACGATGGCCGATTTAACGAAGTTAAAAAAGGCTGCATATCCTTTGATCCAAATCCTGCCATATTCAATCTCATCAACCGCGGATATTTTTTCAACCTTAACGGCAAAGTTTTTTATTGTTTGAGGGTTGTTGTACTCTTCCTTAAGTTGAATCTCGATAGAGGCGGGAAGAGGATTATCTTTAAGTTCTTCAAAAACGCCCGATTGGCCGGGAAAAGTATCCTTTAACAAACTGAGAGCCTCCTCCCTGGAAACAAAAGAAATCTTTTTGACCTCGTGAAAATCTGTTATCTTTTGTTTAACCAGGGTCAGTTCTTCCGGAGTAACAGCTTCCTTCAGATAAGCAGTAACGTTAATCTGGCTTTTCCATTTATCCAGGCAATGCTCAAGGTTTAGCGATATCATTAAAAAAGTGCTGAGCACTATTAATGAAAGACTTATTATCCCAATGGTTACAAGATTAATAACAAAAAAAACCCGGATGTTTTGAATCGCTTTTTTGATAAAATATAAAAGTTGTCTGATTATCACATTACTGAGGAATATAGGTGTCGGAATCTTTATAACTGGAAACAAACACCCCCTGAACAATCCCCTTTTTTAACGCAATCAGTTTGGTGGGGTGGTAGCTCAAAAGGCTTCTGTTATGGGTAGCAATCACTACGGCTGTTCCCCAGGAGCTTATGATTTTAAAGAGCCGTATGATTTCTTTGGTAATATCCTGGTCCAAATTTCCCGTAGGTTCATCAGCAAAAAGAATCATCGGATCATTAACAATGGCCCGTGCAATGGCAACTCTTTGTTGTTCTCCTCCTGACAGAACTAAGGGCACCGCATTCATTCTGTTTAACAAGCCGACATGCTTAAGGGCTTGATAAACTTTTTTTCTGATTGTCTTTTTATTCAGCCCGATAACCTCTAAGGCTAAAGCTACATTCTCATAAACGGTCTGGTGATTAATCAACTTAAAATCTTGAAATACAAACCCTGCCCGGCGGCGCAACAATGGTATGTCAGAGCCTTTGCCCCTCCCGATGTCCATTCCGTTAACGATAATCTGGCCCCTGGTAGGTTGTTCAGCACCAAACATTAGTTTCAACAAGGTGCTCTTGCCAGCCCCGCTGGGGCCAATAATAAAAACAAACTCTCCTTTATCTATTTTTAAATTTATATCGCTTAATGCCCGGTGCCTGGAAGTATAACTTTTATATACATGAAACATCTGTATCATAATAAAATTACAAAAAATTCTTTTGCTTCAAATTTTTTTGTGTAACATCATTTAGATTCCTTTGCAAGCACTTTCAGTTACTGCAAAAGCCCTGATCCGGAAAGCCCCAGGCATACCGAAGAGACCGTGAAGTAATCGATAGATTGAAAAGCCGCGATATAAAATAACAGAACAACTATCGATGTAATAAGAATCAATTTAAATGGTAACCTTTTTTGAGGATATAGTAAGCAATTAACTTTATCCCAGCTCCGATGAAAGCGAAAAAGAGATATAAAATTGTACATCACATAACATTCCACTGCAAACAGAGAAAATCCCAAGAATCCTGCCAGGGGCATTTCGAAAATCCTTATTCCATCAAAAAAAGGGACTGTATATATCCATTTCGTTCGGGACCAGTAATTCCAGAATTCCCAGAGCAAACCACATAGTAATCCTGCCGTGATAAGGAGAAGAAAATTGCGTGGGCGCCCTTCTTCCCATTCTCGGAGCAAGGAGGAATTTCCGTGAATGTAATTTACAGGTTCCAGCAAAAAAGTGAACCCTGTCCAGATTAAAGGGAAACAATATCGGGGAAAAACAAGTGGAGAAAGAAGAAAGACCGTTCCCATGATATAAAAAATCGGGAACCAGAGACCGGCTATAACCCGCCTTCGGGTTTTAACCTTGCGATAAAGACCCAGACAACCCAGTAATTCAGTGGTTTCAAAGAGACCGGGCAAAACAGTGGCATAGGAAATAAAATAACCACCCCAGCGAAGCGCCTGCTTGTCGATGACCTTTACATAATACCAGTTTTCCATCCTCAGATTGACCATTTCAAACAGGAGCCAGAAGGTTACCGACCAGGGTATCATCATCATCAGAAATTCACGGGTCCGGCTGATAATGAGCGAGTTTCCCTGGAGACGATAAATGATCCCGTCCACAGTAAGGATATAGGACCACCAGACAAAAGGATAAAACCAGGAAGCAAAGGGCTCAATCCTGCCTGACATGCAGACTTCAGCAGCAGCAAACAAAACCAGACCGAGAGCGATCTGAATGTCTGCTCGTTTTTTGATCCGGATCTGAGCAGATTTTAGCCTCAATTTCTAAACCTGTAAAAAAAATGAAAGGTTGCCTGTTGCGCAAGATGGAAGCAGTTGTTTAATATCAACAACTGATATATAATAACATAAAAGGATAAAAAAGAAAAAATTCTTGTTGAGACTTTATCTCAATTATCTAAGGAGCTTAGGCCTTTTGCTAAAGAAAAAAGTCATCTCAAAACTGGCTAAAATCGTAGGGCAAGACAACATCTCCACCAGTCAGGAAGATCTGGTCTGCTACTCCTATGATGCAGTAAATAAGAAATTCTTGCCCGATGCTGTCATCTTTCCTGCTGATTCCGGAGAAATTTCAGCCGTTCTCAAGCTTGCCAACAAAGAACAGTTTCCGGTTATTCCCCGGGGAGCTGGCACCGGGTTTAGCGGGGGAACCCTTCCAATATGGGGGGGAGTAGTTTTAGTAACCAGCCGGCTCAATCAAATTATTGAGATTGACACTGATAACTTAACCGCTGTTGTTGAGCCCGGTGTGGTTTGTGGTGAATTCCAGAAGGAAGTTGAAAAAGAGGGTCTTTACTATCCCCCTGATCCGGCCAGTCTTGCGTTTTCTACTCTGGGAGGCAATGTTGCTGAATGTGCTGGTGGTCCCCATGCTTTAAAATACGGGGTTACCCGGGATTATGTAACCGGCCTGGAGGCGGTTCTTCCAACCGGAGAGATATTTACCACTGGCGTGAAAACCATGAAAGGAGTGGTTGGGTACGATCTTACCCGCCTGATTGTTGGATCTGAGGGTACCCTGGCTATTGTAACCAGAATTTATCTTCGTCTCATTCCCAAACCGGAAACGACGCTTACAATCATGGCTATCTTTAAGAATATCGAAGCCGCCACCCGGACAGTAGCAAGCATTATTAAAGGAAAAACAGTCCCTTCAAAATTGGAATTCATGGATCAGGAGTCCATCAAGTGTGTGGAAACCTATCACAACCTTAATCTTCCTTCTGATACAAAAGCTTTACTCCTCATCGAACTTGACGGGGATCTCATTACAGTGGAAAGACAGGCTGATTCAGTTGAAGAGATCTGCCGGGAACAAGGGTCATTCCGCGTTGATCGCGCCCGCAATTCGCAAGAGGCGGAAAGTCTGTGGGAGGTGCGGCAGGCGATCTCCCCTTCCCTGGCGCAGTTGAACCCCACCAAAATTAACGAGGATATTGTCGTCCCCCGAAGTAAAATTCCCTATATTATCAACCAAATCGAGAAGATAAAAAATAATTATCAGCTTCAAATCGTCTCCTTTGGACATGCCGGAGACGGAAACATCCATGTAAACATCATGATTGATGATAAGATTCCCGGAGAAAAGGAAAAAGCCGATAAAGCGACTAAGGAGATTTTTCAGGAGGTGTTAGAGGCCGGGGGAACCCTTTCTGGAGAACATGGCATCGGGATTACCAAAGCTTCTTATCTGGCCATGGAACTCCCTGAAAAAGAGATAGAACTGATGAAAAAAATCAAACGCGTCTTCGACCCGAATGAAATCCTCAATCCCGGGAAAATTTTTTATGGAAAAGTATAAGCGAATTTATATCGAAACAGGGGTCATTGTCGGTATCGCCCTTCTCTTCATTTTTTTTATTAAACCCGGAGAGGAGGTGGGGGTTCATTTCAGTCCCGGCGGAAACATCCAAAGCTTGATTATTGAAAAGATTGACAGCGCTCAAAAAAAAATTGATGTGGCAATGTTTGCCTTTACCAGCAAAAAACTTGCCTGGGCTTTAATAAGGGCCAATAATCGAGGAGTAAAAACAAGGGTTATCCTGGATGGAGGTTTCATAGAAAACGAGTATTCCCAGCATGGAGTTCTCTATGACCGGGGGGTCGAAGTTAAAATCGACAGAGATCACAGGCCAGTATCAGGAGTGGGAAAAAGTTATGGGAAGATGCATAATAAGTTTGCGGTTATCGATGGAAAAACAGTGATCACCGGTTCCTATAACTGGACCGCATCAGCCGAAGAAAGGAATGAGGAAAACATTCTGATTTTCTCTTGCTCCTACCATACAGCAAAATCATATGAAAAAGAATTCAATAAAATCTGGGGAACTGGAATCCTTTTAAGTGAAAGCCGGCTTAAAAAAAATCTCTCTGATTTTCCGGTCATTTCCGCATCAGATATAGATAGCATTAAGAAAAATGCAAAGAAAATTGTCAAGGTGTGCGGAACTGTCTATAGTGTTTATCATTCTAAAGGAAGCAACACCTATTTTCTGCATCTTGGGTCTGGCAGTTCCTCTTTTAATGCAGTAATATTCAGCTCCTCCGCGGAAAAATTTCTCCAGATGGGACTTGATCCTTACAATTATCAGGGGAAAAGGGTAGAGCTTTTCGGCAGAATCATTGACCATCCTAAATACGGTTTAGAGATGATTTTGGAGGATCCCTCCCAAATAAGACCTGGGAATGAAAAAACCATTACGGATAAGCACAAGGATGCCGCCTGAGTCTAAAACATTCAACCCGGATTCGACAGACAATCTCCTTGCCGAAGCCTCTCACTGCGTAAAGTGTGGCCGCTGTTTAAGTGTCTGCCCGGTTTTCAGGGAAACCGGAAGAGAAACCGAAGCAGCCCGGGGAAAGCTTTCTCTCATCGAATCAGCTTCAGCAGAAGAGATTAAGACCTCTTCTAAAAGACTAAAGGAGATTGTTTCGTTCTGTCTTCTCTGCGGCGCCTGTGCGGAAATTTGCCCTAACTTAGTGCCCGGAGATGCGATCATCCAGAAGGCGAGAGAGACTTTCAACTCTAAGGATAATCTGTCACTTCCCTTTAAGTTAACTCTATCTCACATCCTTCCTTTTCCGGCGAGAATGAATGGAGTTCATAAAGCAGGAATAATATTCCACCCTTTGCTTCTCAAAAAAGTTCCTTCGGAAAGCGGTCTTAACTGGCGCTTTCCTTTCCCTCACGATAAAAAACACCGGCTTATTCCTGAGCTGACCGATGAACCTTTTTTGAAAAAATACTCCCTTAAAAAACCTCCGTCAAATCCTTCCGCAGCTCTCTTTGTGGGCTGTGTCTCAAATTACGTATATCCAGCTATTGCGGAAGCAGTTTTAGATATTCTTCAACATCTGGAAATCTCCGTGTTTATCCCCCCGGAACAGGCCTGTTGCGGACTGGTGGCCTTCGGTACCGGAATAACCGGGATCGATCGCAAACTGGCGCAAAAAAATATAGCGGCTTTTGAATCCACAGATCCAATCCCGATTGTGGCGTTTTGTTCTTCCTGCAGTTCTCACCTGAAGAATTATTCCGAACTGTTTGAGGAAAAAGAATGGAGAGAGCGGGCTTTGAAATTTTCCCAAAGGGTAAAGGACTTCTCGGAGTTTCTATTTGATGCGGGATTTCAAAACCAGTCTGATTTGAAACCAGTCGATTCTTCCCGCCGGCTCACCTTCCACGACCCCTGCCACCTCCGGAGAAAGCAGGGAATCTTTGACCAGCCCCGGCAACTCCTCAAAAGTGTGAAAGGGGTCAAATTCGTTGAGACCGGAGAAGAAAACCTCTGCTGCGGGTCAGGGGGAAGTTTTAACCTCAGCCATTATGACATTTCTCTGAAAATCTTCAAACGCCGGCTAAGATCAATTGAAAAAGCAGATGTGGATACAGTGGTAACCTCCTGTATGGGCTGTCTCCTCCAGTTTCTGGACGGACTTTATCAAGAAAATAAAGCCATCCGGGTAAAACATCTGGCGGAAATCTTAGGAGAAACCTTTCCTCGTTAAAAGCATCTTTTTAAAATGTCCGCGTATGTCACTGCGTGCGTCTGTGGCGGTGAACTAAATTGAGGATTTCAATTCATTTCGCAATTTCATAAAGAATTATAGCGGCGGCAACCGACAGGTTCAGAGATTCCACACCTCCCCTCCCCGGAATTGAAATAAGCTGATCGGCATATTCAATCAGTTCTTCTGACAATCCTTCCGCTTCCTGCCCGAACATTACAATATTTTTACCGCCCTTTTCCCATTCGTCCGGCGGAGTACCACCTCGTGGAACCATCGCTATCATTCTGTATCCCGTCCCGTCTGCAAACTGGCGTATCTGCCGGGAATCAACAGACTGGTATATCTCTATCCCGAAAACAGCCCCGGCAGATGCCCTTATTGACTTCGTATTGAATGGATCCACGCAGGAAGGACTCAGAATTATCTGTCTTACTTCAAACCAGGCGGCGGTACGCATAATAGTTCCCAGGTTCCCAGGATCGGATACCCTGTCGAGGTATAACAATGTTCCGGAAGCCACGCGTTCCAGATCCGGAAAGTGAAATCCCCCCTGGCGGCAGATCATCACTATACCCTGCGGCGTTTTCTCCGTGGAGATATCCTCCATTATACTGCCGAAACATTCGTAGACCGGAACATCATCCGGGAGGATATCGACAACTGATTCAAGGTGATCTTGGTCAGTCGCTACTTCTATTATCGGATGACAGGTTGTTTCAACAGCGGCTTTGAACGC
>JAGHDE010000204.1 GCA_021160085.1 Pseudomonadota bacterium
CGCCCTCAACATTCTTAAATATCTTACCACCCGGCCAACTGTTTGCATAATGAAGCATAACAACCCCTGTGGGGTAGCATACAGCCAAACCCTGGCCGAAGCTTACCACCGGGCTGACACGGCTGACCGCATCGCCGCGTTTGGAGGATGTGTTGTCTTAAACCGTCCAGTAGACCGGCCAACTGCCGAGCTCATAAGTCAAAATTATCTGGAGGTGGTAGTTGCTCCGGAGTATGATCCCGGCACGCTGGACATTCTTAAAAAAAGAAAGAATCTCCGAATAGTTCGCATTAATCGAATTGACAAACTAAAAGATTATTGCAATCAGCGCTTTATCGATTTCAAATCTCTTATAGATGGCGGTCTCATTGTCCAGCAGTCTCCCCTCAACACTATTTCAAGCAAAGAAGATTTAAAACCCGCACATACGGTTTACAAGGGGAAAGAGTACCAGATAAAAAGGATGCCCACCAAAAAAGATTACGACGATCTTCTCTTCGGCTGGAGCATTGAGCAGGGGGTTACTTCCAATTCAGTGTTGTTTGTTAAAGATGGCGTTACCACCGGAATAGGCACCGGAGAGCAAGACCGGGTTGGCGTGGCTGAAATTGCAGTAGCTAAGGCTTATACCAAATATGCGGATGCTCTCAGTTTTAAAAAATATGGCATCCCCTATAAAATTCTGGAAACGGAAATTTCTCAAAAAAAACGTGATCCCGAACTCAAAGCCGCTATTGACGAGCAGGTTAAAAAAGAGAGGGCAAACCTTATTGGTTCGGCAATGATTTCCGATGCTTTTTTCCCGTTTCGAGATGGTGTGGAGGTGGGAATAAAAGAGGGAATTACCGGCATTATTCAACCCGGTGGTTCTGAGCGGGACTTTGAATCCATCGAAGCCTGTAATGAAGCTGATCCTCCGGTAACCATGGTCTATACCGGGCAACGGGCTTTCAAACATTGAAAAACCCTGTTCTTAAAAGCTCTCCTTTCAAGAGCAAGCTGTTCAACCCTTAATTCATTTTGCAAGTGGAGGAAAAATTTGTGAGAGATTTACCCTCGCGGTTACAGGGAAAAATTCCCGGCCCTGAAACAGGTATAGAAATAAAAAAATCTGTTTGCACCATCTGCGATCCTCTTACCCAGTGCGGCCTTGATCTTTATATCAAGGATGGGAAAATCATCAAGGTGGAAGGCACCAAAGAAAATCCTCACAATGGTGGAACCCTTTGTGCTAAAGGAGCGGCTACCCGCCAATACGTTTACCATAAAGACCGTATTAAAACCCCTTTAAAAAGAGTCGGCGCACGGGGAAGCGGAAGGTTTGTGCCGATCTCCTGGGATGAGGCCCTGGAAACAATTGCCACTAACCTTATCCAGACAAAGACCAGTTTCAACCCCGAGTCAGTGGTCTTTTATGTTGGCTATCCCAAGGTGATGAGGCCGTTTCTTCATCGACTGGCCCAGCTGTTTGGTTCTCCCAACTACATGACAGAATCAAGCACCTGTTATCAAGCCATGGCCATGGCCCAAAAGTTGAACTTCGGTATCCCGGGCGCTCCTGATATAAAAAATGCGAAATGTTTTTTAGTATGGAGCGCTAACCCTTTTTACACCAGCACTGGTCTTGCCCGCAAGATATTGAATGCTAAAGAAAACGGGCTTAAAATAATTGTGATTGATCCTCGTTATTCACCCATGGCTGCCCAGGCTGATATTCACCTCCAGTTAAAGCCGGGAACTGATGGAGCCCTGGCATTGGCAATGGCTAACGTAATCATAAAGGAAAAACTCTATGACCAGGATTTTATTGAAAACTACACGCATGGTTTTAGCGAATACCAGGAATACGTTCAGAAATTTTCTCCTGAAAGAGGAGAAGAACTTACTGGTGTCCCGGTTGAGAAGATAAAAGAAGCTGCCCGCCTTTATGCAACCACCAGTCCGGGCGCTATCATGCCGAGCGCTTCCCCGGTTGTTCATCATACCAATGGTGTGCAAAATTATCGTGCGGTTTTCTCTTTGATGGCCCTTACCGGTAATTACGATATCCCGGGAGGAAACCTTGCTGAACCGGTGAGTTATCTTTATGTTCCCGCCGGATTTACTTCCCGGTTTGAAGAATTTACCAACCCGAAAAATTTAAAAGAGATGGCCCCGCGGGTGGGTGACAATAAATTTCCTGTCTGGTCCCGGCTGGTAGATGAAGGACAAGCTATCTACCTTCCTTTTCACATCCGCTCAGAAGAGCCTTACCCTATAAAAGCTTTATTGGCCTTTGGATTCAATTATCGCATGTGGCCGGATTCAAATTTTATGGCTGAAAGCCTCCAAAAATTAGACTTTATCGCCATTACCGACCTTTTTATGACTGAAAGCTGTAGGTTCGCTGACATTGTTCTTCCTGCCTGCAGTTCGGTTGAACGCAAAGAACTGCGCTGTTACCGGGAAAAATATATAATTTACACCCAGCCGGCCATCAAGCCGCTTTATGAATCCCGCTCAGATATTGATATAATCTATGCCCTGGCTGAGCGCCTGAAAATAGACGACCCTCTTTTTTCTGCCGGTTATGAGGCAAGCCTCGATTGGATACTTGAGCCAAGCGGAATTACCATAGAAGAGTTGAAAAAACATCCGGGCGGAATGCCGGTACCGAATCCGATCAAACACTCCCCCATGAATTATCGTAAGGATGGCTTCATGACTCCATCGGGAAAAATGGAATTTAAGTCACTGCTGCTGGAAGAGTATTCTGATTCTTTTGGATACGAAGGCTTGCCCGCCTATCATCCTCCCAAGTACAGCCAGGAATCATCTCCGGATATAGCGGCTGACTACCCCCTGATTCTCAATACTGGTTCCCGCCTTCCCATGTTTATCCATTCCCAGACCTTCCGGCTCTCCTGGACCCAAAGCTTACGGCCGGAACCATCTGCCGATCTCAACCCTGATGATGCCAGTCGCCTGAGAATCAGTCAGGGTGATCAAATCAAATTGTCTACCCCCAAAGGTTCCATTATTGTAAAGGCTAACCTTACCGATATAGTACAATCAGGCGTTGTTCATATGTTTCACGCTTATTCTCAGGCTGATGTAAATACCTTGATAGAAGCCGATTATGTTGATCCTGTTTCCGGATTTCCCGGGTTTAAATCCCTTCTCTGTAAAGTAGAAAAAGTGGAATGCCAAAAGAACCGTAATCAGATGCAAACTAAATCTGACGATTTGATAAGGAGCTGAAAAATGACGTATGCAATATATCTTGATATAAACCGATGCAGTGGCTGCCAGGCTTGTATGGTGGCCTGCATGGACCAGAACGACCTTATGATTGAGAACAAAGAGGAGACCTGGCGCCAGGTCTTTACCGTTGAAGATGGCCGCTTCCCCGAAGCAAAAACATCGTATCTCTCTTTTTCCTGCCTCCACTGCCAGGATGCGCCCTGCATTCCGGCGTGCCTTACCGGAGCCATAAGCAGAGAAAACAGCCTCGTGGTCTTAAACTCGGCCCTGTGTGTTGGTTGTCATATGTGCCTGATTGCCTGTCCTTTTGGAATACCCCGGTTTGACAAAAATGAAAAAATGCAAAAATGCACCATGTGTAAAGAACGAATAGAGGAAGGATTAGAACCCGCGTGTGTCCGGGTCTGTCCTACCGAAGCACTAAAATTTGAGGTGATTGATGAATTGGAAGTTGAAAAAGAAGGCAGGGAGCCGGAAAACTGGTCTCCACTGGCAAACTATCTAAAGTTAGACAACTGATTTTGATGGTTTCATAAAAAGTTCAGCTTCTGAGTTCCGCTGCATTCTTCGTCACTGTGGCGTACCGTAAGCGCGGCGCATTTCTCAGGATTTGCGTGCCTTGAATTTGAAGCTTTTTAGGGTAGTTCCTTTATCTGTCAGTAGCGTGCCCCCTCTTTCAACTTCAGGCACCCCAGTGAAATATGCTTCGCCCCGATACGGTCATTTTCCCCTACAGGGCAAGCATTTCACGGGGCAGGCTTTCAACTTGAGTTCACCCTGGCCCAGACCCTGGCCCAGACCGCACCAGGGCAGGCCTGGCTCAGATGATGATAATTTATATTCCGCTCTGGTAAAATAATACCTTCCAAAGTAACGAAACGTAACGCGCCAGGGCAGGCTTTAGGCATTTTCAACTTTTAATTTTAGGCACTTTCAACTTTTAATAAAGAAGATAGGGCTTTCGCTCTATCAAGAATTTCTCTCTTTTCTTCTCCCATGATGCCGAGATTTCTTTTAAAGAGCATCCCTTTTCAATCTGCAGGCGAAGGGTGTCGGATCCCGAAAGGATGTCGATGGGCAGTTTTGTTTCTTCATATTCATAGGGAGGCTTTTTCCATTGAAAGATTTCCGGATATAGTTGATAAACCGCTTTAATAATCGCCACCCCGGTAATGACCGGCAAAAAAAGATCCCGTTTTGCAACATGGATTTGCATCCCCCCGCAAACCTCTCCCTGATGCTTTTGAAATGCAGGAACAAAGTAAAGGGGACGAAATATCACTCCGGGAAGGTCTTCTTTGTTTAATGCTTTTACCAGTTCATAAGGATTGATACCCGGAATTCCCACTATTTCAAAGGGTCTGGTGGTTCCTCTTCCTTCGGAAATGTTGGTTCCTTCGAGAAGCGCAATCCCCGGATAAACAATTGCAGTGTCAATGGCAGGCATGTTGGGAGAAGGAATTACCCAGGGAAGACCAGTATCATCATGCCACATCTCTCTCTGCCAGCCGTTCATGGAAACCACCGTCAAATCACAGTTGATGCTGTATTCCTGATTAAAATAGAGGGCTAATTCTCCCATGGTCATGCCGTGGCGGACGGGAAGAGGATAGAGGCCAACAAAAGAAGAAAATTTCGGCTCTAACAGAGGGCCTTCAGTGAATGTCCCGGTAATTGGATTTGGCCGGTCAAGAATGATACAGGAAAGATTATGTTTCTTGCAGGCCCGCAAACATAATGCCATGGTCCAGACAAAGGTGTAATATCGCGCTCCAATATCCGGGAGGTCAATAACCAGACAATCAAGCTGGTCCAGCATTTTCGGTAATGGTTCCCGGGTTTCTCCATAGAGGCTATAGACCGGAAGACCGGTCCTCTCATCACGAAATCCCTGCCATTCCACCATGTTGTCCTGCGTCTCTCCCCAGATCCCATGCTGGGGACCGAAGAGGGCGACAAGATTTATCCCTTTTCCATCCCGAAAGATATCTACCGCATGGTTGAAGGAAGCATCTATTGAAGCTCCATTCACCACCAGTCCGATATTACGACCTTCAACCTGAGAAAACCCGTTTTTTTTGATTACATCGAGTCCGAGAAGCACTGATGCCACGTTAGCCATCCTCCTTTAATTGAATATTTTCTATTGCCAATTGACCTTTAATTGAATAGTGACAATTGTCTATTGACTATTTGTCAATCGTAAATCATCAATTTCAGTGCTCTTCCAATTTCCAATTTCAAGTTTCCACTTTTAACTTTAGGCACCCCAGTGAAATATGCTTCGCCCCGATACGGTCATTTTCCCCTACAGGGCAGGCATTTCACGGGGCAGGCTTTTAACTTTAGTCACTTTTAACTTTAGTCACTTTATTGTGATAATACAGTTTAAACCCAAAAATCAAAAGAACAAAATTTATCTGTCGATTTCCCTTGACACCAGATAACTCTTTGTGTTTTTCTAATCAAATTGTGTAAATTGATGGAAAATGGCAAACCTGCTGAAAAGCGGAGACGCAAAGCCACGGATCTACGGCCACAAGGTTATGATCGCCGGGTTGTAGAAAATAACTTTGAAAAACGCCTCTTGGCAGGAATGCCAAGGGGCGTTTTTTATTTAACCACAGATCCATGAGAGAGGAGGAAGATTATGGGAAGAATAAAAAAGAAATTGGGTTTTGCAATTGGACTGATGGCTGTCATGCTGTTTGCTGCCGGAGGGGTGTGGGCAGGCACGATCCAAGTTGATAATGACGTGGCCTGTGTGACCGGAACGGGGCAGGGTGACCCTTATGGGGTGGTCTACTGCACGATCCAAGATGCAATAGACGATGCAACTGGCGGCGACACCATCAACGTGGCGGCGGGGACGTACACCGAGAATGTAGATGTGGATAAATCACTCACCTTGACTGGTGCCAGCAGTGCTACTGTTAC
>JAGHDE010000056.1 GCA_021160085.1 Pseudomonadota bacterium
ATATAATAATAAATTCCTTTTATTTTAACACTATTTCGGTAAAAATCCCAGAGAAGCCTTAAAAAATTAACTGGCTCTTTTTGGTACCGACAATCGTATATCCTTTGAATATAATGGCGATTTTTTATTTTCAAAGGTTTGGCAAGATGGATATTATTATGACGGATTTTCAGTTCCTTCAGGTAAAAACAAGCCATTTTAATACCCTTTTTTCTTTTAGACGGGGAAAATGGCTTTAGCCCTTCTTCTGTACTTATTCCCAAAAAATAATCGTGTTGGGTTAGATCAGATTTCTCTATAAATTCATCGATTTCCTGAGGCCTGATTAAGGGAATGTCCCCGGGTAAATAAAGAAGAGCCTTTTCTTCCATTGTCGGAGTTAGGGTTTGAACTCCACATTCCTCTAATTCCAGCGCTTTTTCAAAAGCCATTAGACAGTTTTCAACCAAGTTCCTTTTTTGTTCCAATAGCGTAATTTTCTCGGGAGACTTCACCCCTCGAATATTTTTATTAATGATTTTTTGTATCCGCTCCTTATTTCCAACAATAAAAATTTGATTCACGTGCCGGGAGTTTTCCAAAGCCTGGAGAACATGGAAAAACAGTGGTAAGCCATCAAGTTCCAAAAAGTTTTTATTTTCACCCCGAACAGGAATACTTCTCCCCTGGTCTCCAATCAGAATAGCGGCATCAACTTTCATGGATAAACTATAACTTGTTATTATTTTAATTATTTTTCCAGCCGTGATCACCTATTAAGGGGACAAAAACACAAAGGATTGACTCTTCCTTCACAATTCCCCCTTTATTTCTTGTTACCCGACAAAGACTCTGAGAATAGCGTGTGCCAACCGGAATAACCATCCTCCCGCCATCTTTGAGCTGATCTACCAAGACCTGAGAAATTTCCGGGGCACCGGCAGTTACTATTATACCATCAAATGGCCCTTTTTCAGAACATCCATACGTTCCATCCCCCAATTTAAATTGGATGTTGTTATACCCTGCCTGGCATAAAACCTTTTGCGCTTTTTCTGATAAAACAGCGATTCTTTCAATAGTATAAACAGCACCTGCCAATTCTGCCAAAATGGCGGTTTGATATCCTGAACCAGTGCCAATCTCTAATACTGTCTCATCACCACGCAAGTTCAAACATTCGGTCATGAAGGCTACCATATATGGCTGAGATATTGTCTGCCCTTCTCCAATAGAGAGAGGACCGTCTCGATATGCATATTCTCTCACAGATTCTGAAACAAACAGGTGACGAGGAACCTTTCTCATAGCCTCAAGAACCCGTTCGTCCTTTATTCCTCTTTTAACCAACTGGCTGCTAACCATATGTAATCGTTTTTCTTCTCGGCTTACCATTACCACTCCCTGCGCAACAATAAAACAATGCCTCTAATAAATGCAAAATTTTGAGAAGGAAAGGTGAAGGCTGTTATCTTATTTTTAAAATCAATAGCTTATCAGGAACAATGTGGTAACTGTTCTAAAACATATTCTCGTATTTTCTGAGGGCGGGGCAGGTCATCAACAACCCTTCCATCTGTTATGAGAGGTATGGTTAAAGGATCCATGGATTGTCCCATTCACAAACTTTATCTGAATTTTCTTGTGGATTCACACGTGTCTTATAACACTGCGGGCACCTGTAAAGTTTCTTTCGGCCGGAAAATTTTCCCCGTTTGGCAATAGGTACTCCTTCTATCTCAACAATGTCCATGGAAAAATCAATTATCGGAGCATTGGAAATACTGGTTCCTACTCCATACGCATCCACAATTTGATTCAAATGTTGAATGGCGGGAGGATCAATATTGCCGCTTACAAATATCTTCACATGTTGAAAGCCTCTTATATTTAATTCCCAACGGACCTCTTCGATAATTTTTAAAAAGTCACCTCTTCGGGACGAAGGGGTATCCAGACGAACTGCAAACAAATTTTCGCCCAAAGCTTCAGCCACTTCTAATGCGGCAAATTTTTCATCATGAAAGGTGTCAATAAGGGAAACACGGGGTACCCCTTCAGAAATGATCTCGTGGAAGGCTTTTGTAGCTTCAACTGTATCCCCCATAACTAAAATTAAAGCGTGGGGCATGGTCCCAGATGGTTCCTCTCCGATAAATTCAGCGCTTTTTACCACCGCCACCCCATCGCAACCCCCGATGAAGGCACTTCTTTCAATCATTGGAGCAATAGCGGGATGCATGCGGCGAGCCCCGAAACTTATTATCGGCTTTTCTCCCGCCGCCTTTCTGCACCGTGCGGCAGCAGTGGCAATGCCGCTGGCCTGACAAATAAAACCAAGCAATGCTGTTTCCAGAAGAACAAAATCCTGATAATTCCCTTCGATTTCAATAACCGGTTCATAAGGATGGAACACTGTTCCTTCTCTAAGGCCATTAAAATTCAAAGGTCTCCCTTTGAGCAATTCTATGCACTCTTCTACCCCGGCAAAAACTCCCCATTCCCATCCCTCGGGGAATCCTTTTGTCCATACCTCTGCCACTAATCGCTTGTTGATCCCCCGAGATTTAAGAATTTCAAGGGTTCGAAGAAAGTATACATCAGTAACTTCCCCGGCTTTAATCTCCTTCTCGGTAGCGACATGAAACATAGAAATCCTTTTAACTTGTTAAAAGCATGAAAAAATTAAAAGAAAACTTAATGGACAAAGGCTTTACGACCAGCATAGACGGCTGATTTTCCAAGCTCTTCTTCAATTCGCATCAACTGATTGTATTTTTCCAACCGTTCACCGCGACAGGGCGCCCCTGTCTTGAGATGACCAGTTCCCATAGCTACAGTAAAATCAGCTATAAAACTATCCGTCGTTTCCCCGCTGCGGTGTGATATCATTGATCCCCAGCCTGCCTTGCGTGCCATTTCAATCGCCGCAATGGTTTCGCTCAGCGTTCCAATTTGATTAAGCTTAATGAGAACAGCGTTAGCTGAGTTTTCCTCAATACCACGGGCAATCCGCTTCACATTGGTAACAAACAGGTCATCACCAACCAGCTCTATCTTTTCCCCTATGGTCTTGTTGAAAAATTTCCATCCATCCCAATCATCTTCGGCCAGGCCATCTTCTATGACAATGATAGGGTATTTTTTCACCCACTCTGCATATATGCTAACCATTTCTTCCGCGCTCACTTTACGCCCTTCTGTCCGAAGGTTATACATTCCATCTTCATAAAAAGCGCTGGAAGCCGGATCAAGTGCAATAGCGATCTGTTCACCGGGACGATACCCGGATTTTTCAATAGCTTGCAAGATTACTTCAACTGCTTCGGCATTGGTTTTTAGTGCCGGGGCAAAACCGCCTTCGTCTCCCACTCCAACAGAACATCCTTTGTCTTTCAAAACTGCTTTAAGGGTATGATATACTTCACTTGCCCACCTCAACGCTTCTTTAATACTCGGCGCTCCTAAAGGGCAGATCATAAACTCCTGAAAATCCGTTGACTGCCAGTTGCCGTGAGCACCTCCGTTTAGGATATTAAACATCGGAACAGGTAATGTTGTAGCTGTAACCCCCCCTAAATATCGGTATAACGGCAAATCAACCGCATCAGCCGCAGCGCGGGCTACTGCCATGCTCACACCCAAAATAGCGTTTGCACCTAATTTAGATTTATTAGGCGTGCCATCCAGGTCCACCATGGTCTGATCCAACGCCGATTGATCTAAGGCATCCATTCCCAATATAGCATCGGCAATTTCCGTATTAACGTTATTTACTGC
>JAGHDE010000157.1 GCA_021160085.1 Pseudomonadota bacterium
GAGTTAACTTCTGAAGGCCTGAAAGTGGCTAAGGATACTATCCGCAAGCACAAGATTCTTTTTAATTTTTTAAAGAATATATTAAAGGTAGACCCTCATCAGGCGGATATTGATGCCTGTCAGATGGAACATGTGATGAGTCCAGAGACAATAAAAAAACTGGTTGATTTTATAGAATTTGTCGAGTTTTGTCCGCGCGCAGGAGTTGATTGGCTTGAATACTTTAAGAGTTATTGCCGGGGTGGAAGCTCGCGGGAAGAGTGTCTGAATCATATGAAAGAGTTTGTTGATAAGTTTCACAATAAAGTTACCAAGTTAGACAAAAATACCAGCGAGAATGATAAGCTGACCAAAGCACATCTATAAATTCGGGGCTGTCAAATGGAAGCTAATAATTTGTATAGAAATTATTCAAACAATGAAACCAAGGAATGTATGCCTCTTACCATGGCATTACCCGGAAAAGCAGTGACCCTTGTATCAATAAACGGGGGCCGGGGTGTAAAAATGAGACTGTACAGTATGGGTTTAACCCCCGGCGTACCGTTAAAAGTTTTAAACAGCGGAGCGCCAGGGCCTTTTTTAGTAGCAGTGAGAGATTTTAAAATAGCTCTCGGATATGGAATGGCAAAAAAAATTATTGTTCGGTAAAAAAAATTTCAGACAAATGTTAGATGCTTCTAATTTAGTTATACCGGCTCAACCCTTTAAGAGAAAAACTACGTGAAAAAAAAATTAACCGTCGCCTTAGCAGGGAATCCAAATTGTGGCAAGAGCTGTATTTTTAATAATTTAACCGGCTCTCGTCAGCATGTGGGAAACTGGCCCGGAGTTACAGTGGAAAAGCATGAGGGAATTTGCAAATATCGTGATTATAAAATGCTGGTGGTTGATTTGCCGGGCACCTACAGTTTGACGGCCTATTCTATCGATGAGAGCATTGCCCGAAATTTCGTGATGAGAAAGAAGCCGGATGTAGTGGTAAACGTCGTAGACGCTTCGAATCTGGAAAGAAACTTTTATCTTACCACTCAATTTCTGGAAATGGAGGTTCCGCTGATTTTGTGCCTGAATATGATTGATCTGGCCGAGTCGAGAGGCTACAAGATCGATATCAAGCAACTTTCCGGATTTCTTGGAGTCCCGGTAATTCCTACGATAGGCCATCGAAATCAGGGGACTGATAAGCTTCTCAAAGCTATCGTATCTTTAACCGACCACAAAAGCACAACCAGGAAAACGACCATAAAATATGGAAAAGAAGTAGAAGAAGAAATCGCAAAGTTAGAAGCGTTGATCGAAAATGACGAACAGCTTCATCAAAGCTATCCCTGTCGCTGGCTGGCAGTTAAGCTTCTGGAGGGAGATGAAGAAATAATGAAAAAATTAGAAAGATAGCGAGAAGACTATAGTTATGGCAAAAGAAAAAATATTGGAACAGGCGGGCAAGTCAAGAGAACGCCTCAAACATATATATGGCGACGATACCGAGGCTATATTTGCCGAACAGCGATATGGTTTCATAAGCGGCATCACAAGAAAAGTGGTGACCAAACCGGTAGAAGAGAGGCTCTATTTTTCTGATAGAATTGATGAAATTGTTACCAACCGGGTATTGGGACTGCCGATTTTCCTCTGTTTGCTGTGGGTGATGTTCAAATTTACCTTTACTGTTAGTGAGCCTTTCATGATTCTGATAGAAAATGCTCAGGGGTGGATTGGAGAATCAGTCGCAAAATTATTTGCCGAAGGAAGTGTCATGCAAGGGTTGGTGGTTGACGGGATTATCGGAGGGGTTGGAAGTGTATTGGTGTTTGTTCCCATTATCTGGATCCTGTTTTTCTGCATGGCCATTCTGGAAGATTCCGGCTATATGGCCAGAGCCGCTTTTATAATGGATAAGCTGATGCATAAAATTGGCCTTCATGGTAAAGCTTTTATCCCGATGATCCTTGGCTTTGGCTGCAGTCTTCCGGGAATTATGGCAACAAGAACGATTGAATCAAAGAGAGATCGATTTATTACCATACTGATCGTCCCTTTCATGTCGTGCGGCGCCAGGCTTCCTATTTACACTCTTTTTATCGGGGCTTTTTTCAGTTCCCGAGGAGGGACGGTTCTCTTTTCTCTTTATCTCTTAGGCATCATAGCGGCCATTATTATGGCCAGGGTTATAGGAAAATATCTTCTTCCCGGCCGATCCTCTCCCCTCCTCCTGGAACTTCCTCCTTACCGGATGCCTAATCTGCAAGGAGCCGTAATCCATATGTGGGAAAGGGGGAAGGTATACCTGAAAAAGGCGGGAACGATTATTCTGGCCGGGTGTGCATTGATTTGGTTTATAAGTAACTTTCCCTGGAATCCGGATTATTCCAAAGATTATGAGGTTCTTATCAATAAAGCTGAGACTGAATTTATGACCCAGGTCGAAACAGTGGAGGAAAAAACGAACCAATATGTGGCTGCCCAGGAGGCTCTTGAGAAAACCCTCTCCCACTTGAAAAATGAACGCTCTTTTGAAAAGCTGGAAAAGAGCTATGCCGGAAAATTAGGGAAAATAATCGAACCCCTGGTGAAACCTCTGGGATTTGACTGGAAGATAGGAGTGAGCCTGATAGGAGGATTTATCGCCAAAGAAATCGTTGTGGGAACCATGGGAACTCTTTACGCGGTGGGGGAAGCCGATGAAGGGTCGGGTTCCTTGAGGGAAGCGATTAAAAAAGATACCTGGCCTGATGGGAGAAAAATTTATACGCCGCTTACCGCCTTTACCGTGATGGTTTTTTGCCTGCTATATATGCCATGTGTTGCAGCGATCGGGGTTATCTTTCAGGAGACCAATTCCTGGAAATGGGCAGTGTTTGCCGCCGGTTATACCACCGCTTTTGCCTGGATCGTATCTTTTTTTATTTATCAAGGGGGGAGATTATTAGGGTTGGGATAAAAAATGTTGTATGCTAAAAAATGGGTTTACAAAATCATTAGTCAAACTAATTGAATGAACTGCTCATAAGGAGTTACGAAGATGCCTAAAATAGATGAAGTAGTTAAACATATCGAGAGTGATATGGATCGGGTATCCGAACTGGTAAGTCATATTAAATCACATATAGAAAAAGCCCGGAAGCTTTATGAAACCGGCACCATCAAGGAGCTATCGGAAATTGGTGAACATCTTCTTCAAGTTGATTCCAAGATTCATGAACTCTATCATCACATTCTTAAAAAAGAGATCGGCTACAAGCCTGAAGATGATATCACGGTAAAAAAAGAAGAAAAGTAACGCTGAGGAGAAAGATAATGAGAGAAATCAGGTGCAGAAAATGCAAGCGCCTGCTTATGCGGGGTAACATTATGCACATAGAAATCAAGTGCCCCAAGTGCGGGTATACTCAGAATTTCATGTCTTCAGGGATTCCCGGAAAAGAGTCGCTCCGGTCAAAACGAAAAATGGACGCTCATTTCAGAGGTCCGCCTTGAAAATAGCGTGGTAGGCAGGTTTTGGAAAGAGCCCCCCGAGGGCCTATAATGAAAAAGAGGCTTGCGAAGCCCAGTCGATAATAAAATCGGTTGGGCTTTTTTATTTTTTCAAAGAAAGGAGGATAGGCAAATGACCCGTAAAAGAATTATTGATCTTTTAAAAACTCGTGGAAAGGAGAATATTGCCGGCAAGAAGCTCGAAAATTGTTACAGTTTTGAATTAATGATTGCCATGCGAAAAGAAGCAAATGATTGAGAAACAGCATGACAGCGC
>JAGHDE010000228.1 GCA_021160085.1 Pseudomonadota bacterium
ACTAAATAGAGGTTATATTGCTTAACTAAAAAAGGAGCAGCCCTATGGAGACAGTAAAACTTTTTTGGAAGGCGGAGTGCCTGCAATGGAGCAGTGCCAAGGTGACAGGAAATCAGCTTAGAGAGGAAGGGTCTTTAAAGAAAAGAATTATTTGGTCAAACTGGATACCAATTGGAGCAATCCCCAAATTTTAGAAACTCTTTTAGAGAAGAAATTGATTGATTGTATAGCAATGGATATAAAGGCTCCTCTAAACGCAAGATATTATTCTTAATTGACTGGTGTGCCTGCTAACCTGATAGAGATTAATAAAAACATTGAATAAGTTAAGGAAATATTACCCTGGCCGCAGGAGAAGTCAGATCAAATTCAAATGATGGTTAACTATATCTTGATAGAAACCTAATAGTTTTTTAAAAGAATAGTTTTCCTGTCTTATAAGTTTTTCAGGGCTGTATTTTCCGAAGAATCAGCTATTAAACGATCCATTGATTCTAACTTGGTGGATATCTTCTCAAGTTCCATTCCCTTAATCAGGGGAATAGTTTCGTTGCCCTGCTTATCCAGCAAGTCCATTACCTTTTTGATGGTGAGTTTCTCGATATCATGGGCTGGTTGGTAATACTGTTCAAGTTCATCGTTCTGCTTAATTAGAGACAATACATTTGCTTCTACAAGGTTGAAAAGAACCTCCCGGACCAGGCGGACCGGGGCTCCCAACTTATGAGCGAGGCTTAATGTATCAAGCGGTTTTTCCTCCTTGCAGAAATTTTTTACGCAAAGTTCCACGATTCGTAGTGCCAGGATTCTTTTAAACCGGAGGCTGACATTGAGACAATCGGGTTCAAATTCATACTTCTCTTCATTGTCGGCGGCAAAAGAAAGCTCGGCACCGAACAATACAATAAGCCAGCTCAGTTGAAGCCAGATTAAAAACAAAGGAAGAGCCGCAAAACTCCCGTAGATGGCGTTATACTTGGCTACCCCGATTTGGAAATAGATGTAACCCTTCTGAAGAACCTGAAAGATCGTTCCCGCTATAATACCCGCAATAAGCCCTCCTTTATAACTGACCCGAATGTTGGGAATAACCATATATATAAAGATAAAAAGAAGCCGTAACACACAATACGGCAACAGGTTTAAAAAGAAAAAAATAACAGTACTTATTGCCCCTAATAAAGCGATTTTTTCGGTAATAAGGGTTATTTGACTGGTAATAAAAACGGTAAGACTGCTTGACGTAATCAGTAGAACCGGACAGATCAACATAATAGAAAGGTAGTCAGTCAGTTTCCTGGCAAAAGTCCGTCCTTTCTTTATTCCCCAAATATCATTGAAAGCGTTTTCAATATTTTCCAGCAATTTTATGACGGCCCAAAATAGTATCAAAACGCCAACCCCAGCAATAACACCTCCCCTGGTATTGGCCAGAAGTTCGTTCGCAAATTTAATTATCCATTGAACAACCTCTTCCTGGCCTTGAAGTTTCTGAGTGATCAACTCTTGCAGATTATTATCGAAACCGAATCCTTTGGCTATGCCAAAAACCATAGCCATTACTGGAACAACTGAAAGAAGCGAGTAAAAAGTCAGCGCTGAGGCTCTTAACTGGCATCTGTCTTCAGCAAAACCTCGTAAGGCGAGGAGGAATATTCTAAGGGGCCTAAGCAGAAGATATTTACCCCTCGGCAATTCTTTGATTTTGATTCGCCAGACCTCATGTTTTAGAAAGCGGGTGATTTTATCTATCATGGCTTTGTCTCAATGTTGTCTGCAGTGCTGGGATGTTAGTTCAAATTAAATATATTAAAATATAATAGTTTTGCAAGTTAATTTCAATGGTTTCTCAAAAGCCAACAGAGAAAGCACTATATGGTGTTAAGACAATCAATCTACTTGCTGTATATTGTGTTTATATAACATTATGAAATAATTAGAAAAAAATAATTATTTTCTTGACAAAACAGAAAAGGGGTATATTGTTGTGCATAAGTGGTATAAAGTGGTATGAAGTGGTATAAACAAAAAACAAACTAACTGATGGATTTTTATGTTTCGCGGCTCGTATGAACATACCATAGATTCTAAGGGAAGGGTCAGTTTTCCTGCTCAATTTCGGAATATTCTGCCCAAAGACAACGAGCGGCTGGTTATTACCAACTACATCCCTTCACATCTCTGGGCCTTTACATTTGAAGCCTGGATTCGATTAGAAGAAAAGATAGCTTCTCTTCCTTTGAATGATCCAGACACTCGTGAATTTAAGCGTTTTTTTGTTGCTGGCGCTCATGATGTAGTGGTCGATAAATTAGGACGTATTCTTATTCCCCCACGCCTTAGAGAATATGCCGAATTAAATAAAGAAGTGATGTTTGCGGGTTCGGTTACCCATATTGAAATCTGGAGTAAAAAGAATTGGGAACCTGCCTTTGAGGCCTCTGAATCAAATTTTGAGGACGTTGCTAAAAAGTTGGCTGGTTTGGGCTTTTAAACAATAATTCTGTGGCCAATAGCTATGGACAATTTCCATCAGCCCGTTTTGCTTGAAGAAACGATAACGTTACTCAACTGCCATCCCGGCGGAATTTATGTGGATGGAACAACAGGCGAAGGAGGTCATGCTCTTCATATTTTTAAAACCTGTCCTAATGTACGTCTCCTAATCGGTATAGACCGGGATGAAGATAATCTCGACTACACCAATAAACGATTGTCTCCTTTTAAGGATAAATACTTTTTAGTCAAGGGAAATTTTTCTGAGATTAAAAAAATTATTTCTCATTTAAAAATAAAAGCGGTTGATGGCGTTATTCTTGATCTCGGAGTTTCGACTCATCAGCTTTTATCTCCTTCCCGTGGTTTCAGCTTTTCGGTGGACGGACCTCTGGATATGAGGATGGACCAGGAGCAAAAAACTACTGCCAGTACTTTAGTTAATAACTTTTCGAAAGAACAGCTGAAAAGAATTTTTTGGAAGTACGGGGAAGAAAAGTGGTCTTCTTCTATCGCTAAAAAAATTGTTAAAAGCAGGAAGGAAACTCCCATTAATACCACCTTGGAATTAGCGAATCTGGTTACAAGTGCGATTCCTGCTCGTGCTCGTCCTCGAAAAATCCATCCTGCTACCCGCATTTTTCAGGCACTTCGTATTGCTGTTAATGATGAACTTACGCATCTAAAAAAAGGCTTGCCTGAAGCCATAGACGTATTAGTCCCGGGGGGGCGGATGGTCGTTATCGCCTTCCATTCCCTGGAGGACCGGATAGTGAAAAATACATTTCGAGAGCATTCCCGGTCCTGTGTTTGCCCTCCTCGGATTCCCCAATGTCGCTGCGGCCAAATACCTAAACTTAAGCTCTTAACAAAAAAGCCAATTGTTTCTTCAACGGAAGAAATTAGTCAAAACCCCCGGTCCCGAAGTGCGCGTCTTCGGGGGGCAGAAAAACTTTAAATAACTTGGAGAGGTATCATGGATCATATTTTTAACAGATCGTATGTTCATGCTGATATTTTAGGCCAGCAAATTATTAGAGAAAAGGCTGTCCCCTGGGGAAAGGGGTTTAAATATTCCTTGGTCGTGATCAGCGCAGTTATTTTTTGTTTTCTTGTTTTTGTTTGGTCTCGCTTAGAAGTGGTCCAGGTTGGATATGAGATTTCGCAGAGCAATAAGATTTATCAAGAACGGATCAGAGAAAATCAGCGTTTACGGGTTGAGGTGTCAAGCCTTCGATCTCCTTCCCGGATCGAGGAGATGGCAAGAAAAAATTTGGGTTTTATTAATCCAAAGCAGGAACAAATTTTTCTTATACCATGAATGAACAGTACGAAAAGTGGATAAAATTTCGAATAATAATAATAT
>JAGHDE010000159.1 GCA_021160085.1 Pseudomonadota bacterium
CCGTTTCCCGGTTGAGCAGAAAGGCTGTATCCTGTGTGGCCAGTGTGTGAGAACCTGCCGAGAAGTCGTCGGCGTTTCAGCAATTGGGTTTTCCGGACGAGGAATCACGAGAAAAATAGCAGCCCCGTTTATGGATTTTCCGCCTGATTGCATTGCCTGCGGCTCGTGTGTTTATATCTGTCCCATGCAGTTTATCCCCATGAAAGAAGAAAACGGCGTCAGGACGATCATCCGGTTCGATTTCCCCATGCAAAAATGCAAGAAGTGCGGAAAATACTTTGCTCCTAAAAAGCAGCTTGAGTATTTTAGTAAAATTGCCGATCTTCCCTTGGAACATTTTGAAACCTGCATTGACTGCCGTTAAATTTGCTTTCCTTCTTTAATGAGGTCATTGTCTCCCTAACTTGACAACAAATTCTTATCGTTGCATAATTTGCCATATTCCCCAGTAGCTCAGTTGGCAGAGCAGGTGGCTGTTAACCACCGGGTCCGTGGTTCGAGTCCGCGCTGGGGAGCTAATAAAGTCAAGCCCGTTCTCTTATTGATCGGGCTTTTCTTCTATTATGTACTTTCAAAAGCCGTCAAAATACAGGGCATTTTAGGCCACAGGTATAGGACACGCTACTGTGAAATTACGATACTTACGTTGCTGTGGGGTTTTGAATCTAAAAAATGAGAATAGATAGAAACAGGGTTGACATATTAAAGAACAACTTTGGAGGAGTGCCCCCGCGCAGAAAAATATCATCTTTAATTCTCGTCATGATCTCAGTCATAATTACCTCATAGCCCATGTTGATATAGCCTTCTTCTCCAGGTTCGTTCGTTAAAAACAACAAATTTCCCTGTTCATCGCAATACACCTTCAACCGCCAGTTAACATGACTGATATTATGATAGAGCTTTTCAAGTTTTTCCAGTGATACCTCCATACTGCTTAAAAAAAGCCCTTCCTCAATATTATAGGCTTCCCGTATGCTTTTTGTCAGTCCAAGACTGAGAAGAAAAACCCGATCTTCATAAGGAGAATCCGCTTCAAAAGCAGCCTCCAGAACCTTATGTGAAGGCTCATTGTTGAAGCCGGTATCCAGCAGCTCTTTTCCCTGAAAAATCCTTCGTATCTTTTTCTTCCTCATTTCCAGATCTTTTTCATACTTGGGATTCTTTAAATAAAGCCGGCGGGTAAATTCTTCTAATGACTTAAAGTCTTCTTTAACATGGTATCGCATTATCTGGACATCGGTGGGAACCAAAGCCCGCTTCAGGAGCTTTCCGTTTGAATGGCATCCAAGAAAAAATGACAAAAAAATCATAATGCTAACAAGGGAAACGTTGCGCATAAAATTACCTGTTTTCGCTAAACAACATAGGCATTAAACCAATGGAGAAAATAGAGAGAAAATTGCCAGGACATCTATTATGTAAAGCATCCAGTGAACTTCTTTTCCCTTTCCAAGAAAAAGCTTTATAACAGTATAAGTCAGGAAACCCCAGATAACTCCCTGAGTAATACTAAAGGTAAGGGGAATTAATATAAATGAGAGGAATGCAGGAATTGCCTCCTCATACTCTTTCCAGTTAATACTCTTTAGAGGTTGAGTCATAAAAACCCCCACCAAAACTAAAACCGGGGCCGTGGCTACGGAAGGAACAAACGAAAGAAGGGGAGATAAAAACATAAACGGCAAAAAAAGAAGTCCGGCTACAACCGCTGTCAAACCAGTCCTGCCACCCTCTTCTATACCGGCGGCTGATTCAACATAAACTGTGCCGGAAGAAGTTCCAAACAATCCTGAAATTGTTGTAGAAAAAGCATCTGTCAGGAGTGCTTTGCCAACATTTGTAGGTATGCCATCTTTTTCGACAAGCCCGGAAACTTCGGCAATTCCCACGAACGTTGCAATCGAATCAAACATATCAACAAAAAGCAGCGCAAAGACAGGCATAATCATTCCGAACTTCAAAGCGCCAACAATGTCTAATTTAAAGAAAACATCAAAGGTTGGTAAAGAAAATATACCTTCCGGCATTGTCACAATCGGTTTGGCCAGCCATCCTGCTGATGTTCCCACAAATGAGGTTAACAGCGCCAGAACCGAGGTGGACAGAATTCCGATAATGAGCGCACCCTGTATTTTCTTAACCACCAGAACCGAGGTAAGTATTAAACCGATCAAAAAGAGGACTATCGTCACGTTCAGGCCACCAAAGGCAACCACGGTTGCCTTGTTTGAAACAATAAAACCAACGCTGGTAAATCCAATTAATGATAAAAAAATGCCGATCCCAGCAGCAAGACCAAACCGAAGCGACTTGGGAATTGATTTAACTATTTCAGTCCGGACCCCGGTTACCGATAAAAGCATAAAAATTATACCGGAAATGAATACCGCCCCCAGTGCGGTCTGCCAGTTTATCCCCATCCCCTTCACCAGGCTAAATGTAAAAAAAGCATTTATTCCCATTCCCGGAGCAACCCCGTAGGGCAAATTAGCATATATTCCCATTCCAATCGAGCTGAATGCGCAAACCAGAACAGTTGCAAA
>JAGHDE010000185.1 GCA_021160085.1 Pseudomonadota bacterium
GACCAGGCACTTGTGATTCATCTCAAGGGTAAAGGGCTGGTTATCATCTCCGGATGTTCTCACTCCGGTATAATCAATATCATTCACTATGCCCGGAAAATTACCGGGGTTACCAGGGTCTATGGAGTGATGGGTGGATTTCACTTAACCGGCCCCGCCTTCGAGCCGATCATTGGTGAAACGATAGAAAAACTTAAGGCTATCAACCCAGCAATTATCTTCCCCATGCATTGCACCGGCTGGAAAGCAACAACGGAGATAGCTGAACAAATGCCCCGGCAATTTGTGCTCAGCAGCGTGGGGACAACACTTACTCTTTAAAATCAGAAAAAAATAACGGAATTGAATTATGAAAACGTATTTAGATTGTCTGCCCTGCTTTTTAAGCCAGGCACTTAAAACAGGAAGAATAGCGACCACCGACGAGAAAACCCAGCGAGAAATCCTGGATCAGGTTATGGAAAAACTTATCAGCCTCCCTCTGGATGCATCTCCTCCGGGGATCGCTCAATTGGTGTATGGGACAGTAAAAACCATAACCAGCAATGAAGACCCCTATGCGGCGATCAAAAAAACCCAGAACGAACTTGCCCTGAGCTTTTATCCGGAATTTAAGAAGATGACCCAGGAATCGGAAGACCCGCTTTTATTTGCCATAAAGTTGGCCATTGCCGGCAATATTATAGACTTGGGGGTCCAAAGAGAGATAAAGGATATAAAAAAAGAAATCCTTGAAACTTTAGCCGCACCTGTAGCGGTTAATAATTATGCTGCGTTTAAAAACACGGCAATGAATTCCGGGCTCATTCTTTACCTGGGAGATAATACGGGAGAAATTGTTTTTGACCGCATTCTGGTAGAAGAGCTGAAGAAAATGGATGCCAAGAGAATCGTTTTTGCCGTAAGGGGAAAACCGATCATTAACGATGTTACAATAGAAGACGCCAAATTTGTGGGGATGGATAAGATAGTGGAGATCATAGCCAATGGATCAGACGCCCCGGCTACTATCCTGTCTGACTGTTCTTCAACTTTTATAGAGCTTTTTCAAAAAGCCGACATGATTATTGCCAAAGGACAGGGTAATTATGAGTCCCTTAGTGATGAAATTAAAAATATATTTTTTCTACTCAAAGCAAAATGTCCGATCGTTGCCGATCATTTAAACGTCAACGTAGGGGATAGTATATTAAAAGAACAATCACGCTAAGGGGAAAGGGAGCTCCTCTGTGGAAAAAAATACTGGCAACGATTATTTTGAAAAATTACAGGCCGAGATAATAGAAAACGCCAGAAAGCTTTATTCAGAAAAGGTGGTTGATCGCTGGCTTCACCCCAGAAATCTGGGAGCAATAGAAAATCCTCAAGGATTTGGAAAAATAACCGGGCCGTGTGGAGATACCATGGAAATATCTTTGAGGATTATGAACGACAAGATAATTGAGGCCAAATTTTTAACTGATGGCTGTGCCACCTCGCTGGCTGCCGGAAGCATGGCAACCGAACTGGCTTCCGGAAACAATATACAAGAAGGTTTTAAGATCAGTCAGGAGCTGATCCTTGACAAATTAGACGGCCTTCCCGAGGAGAGTGAGCATTGCGCGCTTCTGGCTTCCAATGCTCTAAAATCAGCTTTAAGAGACCATTTTGCCTCTAAAAGGGAACCGTGGAAAAAGGCTTACAAAAACACTGAATGACCGGAAGGAGGCGAACTCAGCATGCCGATTTATGAATATGAATGCAGGGAATGCAAAGAAAGATTTGAAGTTCTGCAGCTTAGTAAAAACGATGGCGACACTCTCCGCTGTCCCAAGTGCCAGGCTGACAAACCACAAAGGGTAGTATCGCTTTTTAGCTCTGGTTCTATCAACAAATCCTCTAACACGAGCTGTTCTTCAACCGGATCCACCTGAACTATATAATCAGGGATAGGATATCCCTTTAAAAAATATGCAGGATTATACGGTTAAATATAAAAATTCTCGATTCTCCGGTAAAAAAGTTGAGGTTGACGGAAAATCTTTCAATGGTTGTCTGTTTGAAGACTGTATCATTGTGGTGGAAAAAGGTGAAACCGATTTGGGGGGATGCAGGTTCAAAAACTGCAAGTTAATGCTCCGGGGCAATGCTTACACCATAGGAAAAATAATAAAGCTTTTTACCGGAAAAAGTCCGTTAAAAGTACTGGATTTCAATGAGCCTCTGTTTGAAAAATCTGAACAACAATAAGAAATACAATCCCAAATTCAACTTATAAGTGTAAAACAATCAGGTGAATAAGGACTTAATTGTGGTATGATAGATACATCCAATTAAGTCAACAACAAAAAATATAACCCTGCGTTGGTTTGCAAAATTACTGTAAAATGAAAAAGGATATATTCGGAACACATTCTACGACCTTACTGTATGAAGCAATTCTTGACACGATTTTAGATGGACTTGTTGTGGTCGATGCAAATTGCCGGATCAAAGTCTGGAACAAGGCGATGGAGAAGCTGACGGGATACGATGCCAAAGAAACTATTGGCAAACTATGCACATTTTTCAAATGCAGTGAATGCAAAAATGATGAAAGAGGTGAAAATTGTTTGGAATGTGTGCTGTTGAAAAAAGAAAAATCGGCAATTAATCAACTGGAGTGTACAATAGAGGTAAAGGGAGGCGAAAAGATCCCCGTTTTCAAGAATGCTCGGATACTAAAAGACAAAAAAGGTCGTGTCAGAGGTATTCTGGGAACATTCACTGATATTCGCTTAATAAAGCAGCTACAAAATGAAGTATCCTTATTTAAAAAATGCACCACTTCCGGTCATAATATGGGGAGATTGGTTGGGGAAAGCCATGTCATGCGTAAATTGTTTGAACGAATCCAGCTTGCGGGTGATTCGGATGCTACTGTTCTCATTGAGGGAGAAACAGGAGCAGGAAAAGAGCTGGTAGCGGAAGCAATCCATCACCAAGGCAAACGTAAAGATAAGGCTTTGGTGAAATTAAATTGCTCAGCTTTGACAGAAAGTTTGCTGGAAAGCGAATTATTCGGACATGTCAAAGGCTCTTTTACCGGTGCCGTAAAAGATAAAATTGGCCGTTTTGAATTGGCGGATGGAGGAACAATATTTTTGGATGAAATCGGTGATCTTTCACCCCTGATACAGTTAAAGCTCTTGCGCGTGCTGCAGGAAAAAGAAATCGAACGTGTTGGAGAATCGCTTGCCAGAAAAATAGATGTGCGTGTAATTGCAGCTACCCATAGAAACTTACACTTGCTGGTTAAAGAGGGGCGTTTCCGCAAGGATTTGTATTATCGTTTACGGGTGTTCTCCCTTGGTATTCCCCCGCTGCGCAAACGAAAAGAAGATATTCCTTTGCTGGTAGATTCATTCATTAACCGCCTTAATACAATAACTGGTAAAACCATTCAGGGTGTCACAAATGAACTTGATCACTGTTTTTTGGATTACTGCTGGCCGGGTAATGTGCGAGAACTTGAAAATGTGATTGAACACGGATTTGTCACATGCCAAGGCAACACGCTTGGTCTTTTAGATCTACCCATTGAAATTAGGGAGGTCGAACTGCGGAGAGCGGAATGCCAACGGGATGACCTGGCAGATAAATCACTGCCTCAGGAGCCTTCCTGTTTAGCAGATACCCCGCCACAATTATTGGCTCTTTTGAAAGAGTATCATTGGAACAAGTCCGAAGTTGCCCGCAAGCTTGGCATCTCAAGAACCACTGTCTGGCGTAAAATGAAGCGCTGGAATATCCATCTTTCTCCATCTTCCGACCATTTAGCATAACATAGCCAATCAAACTCACTGTTGCATGCAACGTTGCTGAAACGTTTCGTGAAACGTTAGCCACCTTGTTTTACCTGCCTGAAGTGTCTTTCTATAAAATACCATCTTTCATAATTGCCCGCTAACTAAGCATTTTTTACATATCTCCGGTGCAAAAGGAATTTGGCATGCTTATTGCTTTATTCTTTTACTAATAAATTAATTAGGAAATCAGGAGGTGTGCCATGGATGAAAACAAAGTGATTGAATTAGATGACACCAATTTTGAGACTGGAATAAAGGAAGGGGTTGCGCTTGTTGATTTCTGGGCAGAGTGGTGCAGCCCTTGCGTAATGCAGGGTTCCATTATTGAACGGGTTGCATCAAACGTTAATGATAAGATAAAGGTAGCAAAGGTCAATGTAGACGAAGCACCAAAGGTGTCAGACAGGCTTGACGTCCGAAGTATTCCAACCCTGATGATTTTCAAGGCTGGAAAATGCGTGCAGAAGTTCGTTGGATTACACAGTGAAACAGAACTGCTTTCAGCGATTGAGATCGTTGGGTAATTTCAGGTGGTTCGCTATTTATCTTAAAATTAACTAAAACCGGGGAAAAAGATGAAACGAAGCAAAATGATATTTATGTTTATGATAATCATTGCTTTGGCTGGTTGCGCAACGCAAACAAAAAGACCGATTTCGGGGCAGATAATTTCAAAAAATTCCCCTCCTCCTTTCAGGTTATCTGTCCCCGAAATTTGGTCCAAGGACTCCCAAGAAAAAGTTCAAAATGTCAGGTTTCTTAATAATGATGATGATAATAGC
>JAGHDE010000092.1 GCA_021160085.1 Pseudomonadota bacterium
AGGTTATCGATCGATTCCCAAATAAAACCGCCTTTTTTTCTGGCAGCCGGGCCGCAGTTTTTCGCAATACTTTCCCCACGTTCATAAGCTATTCCTCAAAGTAGATAATGACCAATGTCTAAAACCCATACTTGATCTCTAAATATACCTCGTCATTGTCCCGGAATTCTCCCAGAAGCTGATCCCTTCTTCCCCAGAACAGATGCGCTCCGAAGGAGATATTAAAGTAGTCCCTCAATTCATAGTTTATTCTTGGCGCTATCCGCCAGTCATTATCGTCTCCGCACATGATCAGGCATTCCGGTTTGATCCTTTCATGCATGAAGTCGGTGGCGACTTTCAGCGTGCAGAAAGTATCGACCTGGTCAAGATGGGCTTTGGTCGCGCCAAAAAGAAGCCTCTGACCGTGTTCTGAATCCCGGTCGGTATTGAGCTGAATGAACTGGAAGCTGAAGAGCCAGTCAGTCCAGAAGTATTTATCCAGCCCGATCACATACTTATAGTTATCCACCCTGGCTATTCCTCCTAACTTATCCGGGGTTTCATATCCGTTGAAGTTGTTATGGATATAGGCAAACTCTCCCCTGATGGATAACCCTCTCAAAGCCCCCGAAGTGATTGCCTTGGTAAAGGTAAATCCAAGCAGCTCGGTTTGGTGGTACTTAAACTTCAACACCCAGTCTCCCTGAGGAGGAGCGCCTAAAAATGGAGGGGGGGCAAAATTATAAATATTGATTTTTCCTCCGGTAGTCCCGTATCCATGGAGGTAATTTAAGGTATACTCGAAGCCATTGGGAAGGATGTCAAGCCACCTTAAACCAAAGGAGGAGTTTTCAAAAGACTGGCCGGGTTTATCGCGTATTTCAGTAAAAGAGTAGTTCACCCCCGGTATTCTCGAAAGGCTGTTCAGTCCTTCAATCAAGTCTCCTTTAAGTTCATTGGCCCTGTATGTGAAAGGGGATCCCGGGGGAGCAAGAAAGTCGGTCTCAAAATCCGGGATAAAAAGAAACTGTAAGGTACCGTTTAAAGTGGGAGAATATTCCACCTTCAGCATCCAGCGGGGTATCCGGCTGTCAGCATAATTATCGAGAAAATATTCCCTCTGATCAGTGGGACAGACAGCATCCATGATCTTGATCCCGTCCGCCCTTCCCCATACCACCTGTTGCTTCCCAATCCGGATATCCAGGTCAGGGGAATAGTAGTCTAAGTAAAACTCCCGGAGCCAGTCAGTTCCCCGGGTACGGCAAAGACGCTTCCGGTTTTTCTCGTATCTGTTATTGGCATCAAAAGCAGAATCGTAAAATTCTCTTATTATGAAAAAAAGACTGAACCTATCATTGACAAGGTATTCGGTTTCCACCTGGAAGGTGTTTTCAATCTTCATATAGTCATGGTCGTGGCCCACATTGAAAGCGGTCTCATTCTTCAGAAACCCGGACATGTTTATTCTGCCGTCCATGAAAGAGATAGCCTGGGCCGAAGTTACCATCCCCATAAACATCAATAAAAAAACCACGATAAAACAGACTGAAAATCTTTTCATCTCTCTCCCCCTATTTTACTACCACTTGGTTCGCATTAAGCTTTTCACACTAAAGAGCTTTTCATCCAGGCCAGTATTGAACTCCACCTTTTCGAATTCATTTACCGTCAGGTGGTCGGTTCTCAGGTCGGCACATTCCAGAAAAATCTGGGGCAAACAGGCATTGTCTCTAATTTCATAGACCTTGCAGACCTCCTTGAACTTCTTCCCGTTGGGATCGTAGATCTCATCAAATACCTGCCCACCAATATTTTTAGGGATCCAGAGTATGCGTTTGGAATAATACCAGGGTTCTATCTTTGGCCGGGCCTCCACCACAAAGCACTCAGCGCCTTTATAATAGGTCTTTTTATTATAGCGGGAGGTATAACCTTCAAAAATTTCCTTTTCCTTTACAAAAGAATAGGTTTCATCCTCCCATTTCCGGGTGGACATCTCCTCAGTGGTCCAGTCCGTGCCCATTGCCGAATCATCAGCCTCCGATGGTGAAACCCTCCGCACTTTCCTCTGGCTGGGAAGCCAGAGCCAGGTCTCCTGTTCTTTGTCGGGGTCTGTATATGTCCATGCCAGTACTGATAATCCCTTTATGTTCTGGGGTTCGGTGACCACAACCAGATCTTTATAATCGATCCCATTCTTATTGAGAATAATCCGGCGGCGAGCCCACTTTCGGGTTCGTTTAAATCCCTTTTTATCAATCAGGTAAAACCAGCCGGTACCATTATAATCCCGGGCAAATTTAGTATATTTTACGATATACTTGATCCGCATCAGGTTATCCGCATCGATTCCCGGATAAATATTCACCTTTTTACAGCAGGCGGGACAATCAGAGGTTAACAAAAGAGGCTTATCTTCGGCCCCTGCCAGTTGAGTAATCCATCCCGACGAAACTATCAAAATCACAAATAGCACGAAAAAAATTCTATACAATTTCATCAGTTCCTCCATTGGTTATTTGTTATCGGTTAATGGTCCTTTTGCATTTCTTCTATCTCCTTCTTTTTTGAAGATAAAATTGGGTTTGATCAATTCTATAAAAATGGGCAGAAAAATGAGCGCGGCTGCCATGTTGATGAAGAGAAGCGTCCCTAAAGCGGCTCCTAATTTGGCCTGGAGCTTGATGCTTGAAAAGAGCCAGGAAAACACCCCCGTACTGATAACCATGCCGGTGAAAAACACGGCTTTTCCTGAAGTTGCCAGAGCTCTCTGAATCGCACCGAATAAATCCGGGTTTCCATAACCACGGAGGATCTCTTCATGAATACGAGAAGCAATATAAATGCTGTAGTCTATCCCCAATCCAATCCCCATGGCCGCTACCGGAAGAGTCTCTACCGTCAAGCTCACTCCGGAAAGACCAAGGATTCCGAACGTCAGGATAATGCTGAAACCCAAAGGGAGAAATAGAAACATTCCTCCAATAATTGATCGCAGAGCAATGGAAATCCGGATTAATACCAGAATAGAGA
>JAGHDE010000128.1 GCA_021160085.1 Pseudomonadota bacterium
CGGAATGGAAATCCTGTCAAACGACAACACTATTTTCACTGTAACCGAAAATGGATACGGAAAAAGAACCGATGTTTCCGCCTACAGGACTCAGGGGAGGGGAGGGAGCGGGGTCATCAATATTCAAACCACACCCCGGAATGGAAATGTGGTAGGAATTAAACAGGTAACCGACAAGGATGACCTCATCCTTATTTGCAGCCGGGGAAAAATTATTCGCATGGGGGCGAATGGCATTCCGGTAATCGGGAGAAACACAATGGGAGTCCGCCTTATTACCCTTGCCCCCGATGAAAAGGTGGTTGATGTGGCAAAAGCTGAAAAAGAATGACAGCCCATTCAATATTATAAAAAGAAAGCTTTCATTTTTTCATTAACAAAAAAGGCCCTTTTAAAGGGCCTTTTTAAACTTCAAGCAAATTTGGATTCTGGTAAATGGAGCAGCGCCTTTCTATTCTACGGTAATAAGGTGTTTTATAATATTATATTTTACATCACCGATCCCTTTTACATTTTTTATATCTTCTATGATTGAAAAGGGCCCGTTTTCATCTCGATAATCAACAATTGCCTGAGCTGTTTTTTCTCCAATGCCGCTCAGGGTAGCAAGAGCTTCAATCGATGCAGTATTAATATTCACCATTTGAGCATCTGCGTCCCCAGTTTCTTCTTCTGCGCAAACAACCCCCGGAGCAATAAAAAAAGGTGATGGGGCAAACATAAACCCAAGCAATAATATTAAACAAGCCATTAATAATCTACGCATAATACCCTCCTTTGTTAAAGGTGAATGATTCTGCTTTAAAAAATAGCTGCGTCTTTTTTTAATATATTTAAAGGGTTTGCTTGTCAATAGAAAAATTAGGTGCTTCCAGATAAAACTCTGAAATAAAATTGCAATGTTCAGACTACAAACCAAGTTTTCCAAGAAAATCCTTCAGTCCTTTCTCTGTCAAGGTCTTGCATTGAATAATTTTTCGGGAAGATTTTTTCCCTTTTATTATCGTGATGCTTGATTTGCTAACCCCGAGCGTTTTGGCTAATAGCTTTCGGCAGGTTTCGTTTGCCGCGCCTTCTATCGGTGGGGCGGTAACTTTAATCCTCAGGGCTCCGTCATGGAACCTAACGACCTCATTTTTTTTAGATTTAGGCTTTACAATTATCGGGAATAATACTCCCCCATTATGTTCCCGAATATCCAGCATAATAATTTCTAACAATCATGACGCATTCGTAGAACCCCCACTATGCCGGTTTGCGGTATTATAATGGAAAGGAAACTTAACCGGTTGGTGGGTTCGGCCGCCGGCCTTAATCTCCCCAAAACCTGTTTTTTTGTCAATGGCTTTCCTGGAAGTCAAATTTCTCTTTTTTAACATCTTCTTTACATAAATACATTCTCCATACCGGTCATCTCTCTATCCGCAGGCCTGATTCTCTGGAGACCTTCCTTTCAACTACATTTATACTCAAAGTTTCATCCTAACAATTTTGATATGTTAGAAAATCAACATATCAAAACTATTGGGGCTAAAAAACGTGCCCTGTGTAGATTTATTGTATGGGCGACCGTCTAATTATCATGAAAATTTTCCGATGTCAAGAAAATCTTTCGAGAAACATCGGTCGATAATCTTCTGGGAGATAGTTTTATAGAGATCTTTGTGCTGACGTCTCAGACTGACCAGAAATTTATGTATCGTCTCGGCAAAGATACGTATACGGCTGAGGTGGCACATGTTGAATCTTATATGAACAGAGTTAATCTGCCGCCTTGTGGTATCGACATTGAATACGCGAGCGAGGGTATCGGTTGTTTGATGAACCGGATCTTTGTCCAGTTCGTTGTCCGTTATGATCTTGCGCATGTTCCACAGGGTCTTGGGACTGACAGACTTGGCTTCATCGGTCTCGCCGGTAATATCGCATAGTGTCACTGGCCGACTGATAGACGGTCTCATCGTCGGAGAGATCTTTCATCTGCTGTATAATCAGGACACCAAGGAACTGTGTAGAGTTTTTTTGTTGGATGGCCAAAACCGACAGTAAAAAAGGGGCCATCTTATGTACGGAAGGGTTTTTCTGTTGATGTCTCGAGCAGTTTTAAATGAGTTTCTAACAACGACCTGAGGTCCTGTTCAAGTATAACCCTTTTTCTTCTCAGATCGCTCACTTCCGCCTGAATTTTGGCTGACTGGACATTGGAGTCTTCTATGATTTTTGATGCCGCTTGTTTTGCCTGGGATATAGTAAGTTCAGCTTCCCTTTGGGCATGAGCGCTTAAGTCTTCAGCAGCTTTCTCGGCATTTTTCTTTACTTCCTCGGAAGCAGCCTGAGCTATCATCAAGGTTTTCTTCAAGGTCTTTTCCATGTTTTGATATTCCCATATCCGTTCCTCTTTTGTCTCCAGCGCTCCGCTCAATTCATTAATTTTTTTTATTTTTTCTTCCAGTTCATTGGCTACGGTCTCCAAAAAAGAGTCCACTTCCTGAATATCATATCCTCGAAATTTTACGTTGAATTGCTGTTGTTGAATATCTATGGGTGTAATCTTCAACTTTTCTCCCTTTTTGTTGTTGGTCTGTCGCCCCGCTATCCGCATCCACCAAATCAGTTAAAATCCCGTTTTTTTGCAAGGATTACTTCTATATAGCAAGCTTTGCAAAACCTTGTTTTTGAAAGCTCTCAGGTTGTTTGGAAGTTTATTGCAGCCTAAGAGCTAATTGATAAAGGGTATCAACCAAAAACTTCTGCAAAAAAATAATGCCCAAGATAACGATAAGGGGTGAAAAATCTATTCCCATACCATGAAAAGGAAATCTGTGTTTTATGGGCAACAAAACCGGGTCGGTAGAACGGCGAAGAAATACAACGATCGGGTTGTATGGATCGGGGTTAACCCATGAAACTATTGCCCGGGCGATAACAATCCACAGGTAACAGGTAAGTCCTATGTCAATTATGGTGGCCAATGCCTTTAAAAAGTTTCCAAATACGAACATCGTTAATTATCAATCCTTTGTCCGTCTATGTTTTTTTCATAAATCAGCCGAAGGCCGGTAAGGGTAAGAAGGTCGTCAACTTCATCTATGGTCTGTGACCCTTCGGCAATAAACCCAGCCATCCCGCCCGTTGCTATTATGCGAGGGTCTGTTTTTACTTCTCTTCTTATTTTGTTTACAATTCCATCCACCATTGCTATATAACCATACACGATACCTGCCTGAAGGCTGGCAATTGTATTTTTTCCGATAACGCTTTCTGGTTTTATAAGCTCTATCCGGGGAAGCTTGGAAGCCATCTTAAAAAGAGCCTCGCTCGCAACCCCTATCCCCGGCGCAATTGCCCCCCCCATATATTCGCCTTGAGGAGAAATATAATCAAATGTTGTCGCCGTCCCAAAATCAACGACAACAAGGCTGTTTCGGTGCCTTTCAAAGGCCGCTACCGCGTTTACAATTCGGTCGGCTCCCACTTCATGGGGGTTGTCATAGCGAATAGGCATGCCGGTCTTTACTCCCGGACCAACAAACATGGGTTTGTGCTTAAAAAATTTATTACAAAGCGTCTCCATTGTTCTCACCATGGGGGGGACAACGCTTGAGATAATAACCCCGGTTGTAGAATAGATATCTATATTTGAAAATTGATATAAGTTAGATATAAGAATTCCGTATTCATCTTCGGTTTTCTCCTGCTTAGTCACAATCCGCCAGTGTTGTATAAGTTTTTTGTTTTCAAAAACCCCCAGCACTATGTTAGTGTTTCCGATATCTATTGTAAGCAGCATTGGTTTTTTTAATTTTCTAACTCCATGGTAATGTCGACTGCCCGGGAAACAGTGGTTAATTCTCCCATAGAAATAAAGTCTATTCCGGTCTTGGCAATCGCTTCAACAGTTTTTAGAGTAATCCCTCCCGACGCTTCTACTGGCACCTTCTTCCCTATCCGCTCCACTGCCCGCTTTATATGCTCTAAAGACATGTTATCCAGCATGATGATATCCGCTTTTGCTTTCAGAGCCGCTTCTACTTCCTCAAAGCTGGTTGTTTCTACCTCAATCTTGCTAAGCAATGGCGCTTTTAAACGAGCTTTTTCTATCGCTTTAGCTATGCCCCCGGCTGCCTTAATATGGTTGTCTTTTATCAAAATTCCATCATACAGGCCCCAGCGGTGATTATACCCCCCCCCGATTCTTACAGCCTCCTTTTCTAATATTCTCCACCCTGGAGTTGTCTTTCTGGTATCTAAAATTCGAACGGGGTATTTTTCGATCTTTTTAACGACTTGACGAGTGTACGTAGCAATGCCTGCAAGTCTCTGAAGAAAATTAAGGGCTGTCCGTTCACCAGCCAGCAAGGCCCACAAAGGGCCGGTCAGCTCCGCAACTATATCCCCCTCCTTTATTTCCTCGCCATTGTCAAAAAATGAGGTGATTTTAATCTCTTTTTTTAATCTATAAAACACGCGCGAGAAAACTTCTATCCCCGCAAGCAAAAAATCTTCTTTTGCCCTTATGTGTGAAGACCCAGTTTCGTTATTATCGA
>JAGHDE010000090.1 GCA_021160085.1 Pseudomonadota bacterium
CTATGAAACTCCGGGAGGAACAATTCTCATCATCGCTCACCGAGCAATGGAATCCGTTACCATGGATCGAGAGGTCATGCATCTTCGGGACTCCCTTATTCCCCGTTATGCTGAACTTGTATATTACGGTTACTGGTTTTCACCCGAGATGAGAGTCTTGCAGACCACAATAGATGTAACCCAAAAGACTGTTACTGGAACGGTAAAAGTGAAGCTTTATAAGGGGAATTGTATGGTAGTGGGAAGAAAGTCTCCATTCTCTCTTTACCATTCAGATTATGCAACATTCGATAAGGATGAGGTTTATGACCAGAAGGATGCTGAGGGCTTTATCCGAATCAATGCTCTTCGTCTCCGGTTGGGAGCGTTATCCAAACATTAATTATAAGGATTTGTTCTGGTGAATTGTTTTTGTTCGGTCTGTAAATCTGTTTCAGGTTTTTTGTTAATGGGGCTGTTGTTGACCGGCTGTGGAATAAAAGCGCCTCCCGAGATTCCTTACTCCCCTGTTCCACAAGCAATAGATGACCTGAAGGTATTTTCACGAAACGGGGGGATCCTTCTTCAATGGTCGGTCCCCAAAAAAGATTTTGAGAATAAGAAACTTTCCAGTCTGGGGGGATTCCTCGTCTGGCGACAATTTATTTCTTCTGACAAAAAAGAGTGCCCTGATTGTCCGGCAACTTACGAGCGCATTGTCGACATTGACTACCGATTTCCTCAAAAAGCCCGTATAAGCAACAAGATAGTAATCTATTGGGATGATCTGATAAAAAAAGAGGGGAAATATATTTACAAAATAACTTCCTACACAGCCGCAGGGGTAGAAAGCGGTGAATCTAACATAGACATTATCAATTGGTCTTTCCCCCTCACTCCGCCGTTCAGTTTTAAAGCAGCTTCTGGTGATCGCTTTGTGGACCTGATCTGGAAATGCAGGACAGAGCAAGACGAAAACGGATTTGAAGATAGACCGGATGGTTTTAATATCTATCGGCGATATTCCGACCAGAATTATGGGCTTCTACCCCTTAATGAAAAACCGATTCAGCAGAATAATTTTCGTGATGTAACGGTTGTTAACGGAAAAAGCTACTATTATGTGGTCCGTTCGCTTAGGATTAAACATGACAAAGCAATAGAAAGCGAAAGCTCGGCTGAAACAAGCGCCATCCCCGAGGATCGTATTCCCCCTGCTCCACCTTCAGTTACAATGGCTTTTCAATCTCCCGAGGGCATCGTGGTTGTCTGGGAGCCAAACCTGGAATCTGATATAGCGGGGTATTATATCTGCCGCCGTTTGGAAACCGAAGTTACCGCAACGCGCATTTCTCCTCTTCAGGTGAAGGGCAGCACCTTCCTTGATAAAACATTTTTGCCTGGTATGGTTTATTATTACTCGGTGACCGCAATTGATCAATCTCCCCGGCAAAACGAAAGCGACATTTCCCAGGAAATCAAGGTGGAAACTGTAAGTCCTCAAGAGGATTAAGAGATGAATCATTTTCAGTTAAAAAATAATGAGCTGTTTTGTGAAGAGATTTCCATCAAAAACTTAGCAGAAAAATGGGGCACCCCCCTTTACATTTACAGTCATTCTACTCTTTGCCACCACTTTCGCACCTTTGATTCCGCATTCCAGGGCTACCCTCATCTGATCTGTTTTTCGGTAAAAGCTAACAGCAACCTGGCCATCCTGCGGACATTCATAAAAGAGGGAGGAGGAGGAGATGTGGTCTCGGGAGGCGAGGTTTTCCGTTGTCTTAAAGCCGGTATTGACCCCAAAAAAATTGTCTACTCAGGGGTAGGAAAAACCAAACCTGAGATCGATTTTGCCTTGAAAACGGGCATTCTCATGTTCAACATCGAATCTACCCAGGAATTGAACCTTATCAACCAGCAAGCAAAATCTCTCAACACCAAAGCTCCGGTCTCTTTTCGGATCAATCCCGATATTGACCCCAAAACCCATCCCTATATTTCTACCGGGTTAAAAAAGAATAAGTTCGGCATAGATATAAGCCAGGCTTTAAATAAATATAAACTTGCCCAATCTCTTAAAAATATTGAGATTGTAGGAATCTCCTGTCACATTGGTTCCCAGATAACAGAAACTGCACCCTTTGTTGAATCCCTTCGTAAAGTTAAAGGCTTGATCAAAAGGCTCAAAGAAGAAGCTGTCATCATCAGATTCTTAGACATAGGGGGTGGATTGGGAATAACCTATGATAAGGAAACGCCCCCCCATCCCAGTGAATATGCCCAAGCAATTCTTAGAGAAATTAGAGATGAAGATATAACCCTTGTCCTGGAACCAGGCCGCGTAATTGTGGGAAATGCCGGTATATTGGTTGCAAAGGTTCTCTACACCAAATCCAGTTCAGAAAAAAATTTCATCATTGTAGACGCAGGCATGAACGACCTCATTCGACCAAGCCTTTATGATGCTTATCAGGAAGTCATCCCGGTTAAAATATCTTCAGCAAAAAAATATCGGGCGGATATTGTCGGCCCGATCTGTGAGAGCGGAGATTTTCTGGCCCGTGACCGGCTTCTTCCTGAACCCCAAAATGGGGACCTTCTATCAGTAATGAGCGCTGGCGCTTATGGCTTTGTAATGTCCTCCAACTACAATTCAAGACCCCGCCCGGCTGAGGTGCTCGTTGCCGGTAAACGTTCTTACCTTATCCGGCAAAGAGAATCTTATAAAAAATTGATTCGAGGAGAAAAGATACCCGGTTTCCTCATGCCCGAATAACAATCCCCTTTCTCTTTCTTAAGCAAACATGATTCATAACTCTCTCCAAGGTCTGATCGTAATCAACAAACCTTCCGGGATAACATCTCACACTGTTGTCCAACGGGTAAAGAAAATACTCCGGGTCCGTAAAGCAGGGCATACTGGAACATTAGATCCGTTCGCTACCGGTGTTCTGCCAATCTGTATCAATGAAGCCACTAAACTTGCCCCTTTTTTGATAGAGGAAGAAAAGGGATATGAAGGCCTGTTTCGTTTAGGGATTGAAACCGACACCCAGGACATTACCGGACAAATAATCAGCACAAAGGAATCAATCAATATCAAGGTTAGTGACATAGAAAAAGCCTTTCAAAAATTCCGGGGCACAATCAACCAGCTTCCCCCCATGTATTCCGCCTTAAAACATAAAGGCATTCCCCTCTACCGTCTTGCCCGACAGGGTAAAGAAGTAGAAAGAAAACCAAGGAAGGTTGAGATTAAAGAGCTGTCTGTTTTGAATATTGAACTGCCCTGGATTTCTTTCCGCGTTGCCTGTTCAAAGGGAACTTACATTAGAACCCTTGTCAATGATATTGGCAAAAATTTGGGTTGTGGAGCTTGTCTGGAAAAATTGAAGCGAATCCGCTCAGGAAAATTTCTGCTGGAAAATTCAGTAAATTTAGAAACCTTAAAAAATACCCCTCTGGAAAAAATAGAGGCAAACTGGCTTCTTTCGCCAACTCAAGCCCTGTCATCATTGCCGGCAGTAACAGTTGATGAAGAAATTTCTCAAAACATCCGCCAGGGAAAAATTATTACCTGGGGTAAACTGCGTGGCAAAGCATCTCCTCCCATCCATCTAAAAGGAATCTTCAAAGTTCTGAATGACCAAAACAAGCTAATTGCAATAGTTGAAACTTCAGACCCCGTTTGTTCTGGCAACAATATAAATTGGGAAGATCCTGCCTGGAGGCTTATTCGAGTTTTTAACTTTGATTAGCTTCAATCAACTCTTTCGCCGCAAGCTACGAAAAATTAAACCCAAAGAGATTGAAAAGTTTGCAGAATGCCAGAACAGGGTTTTAAAAACGAATCAAGATTTTTTTGCAAACAATTCTTATCGAAGTGAAACGATTACAAATTCAACTGTTTGAGCCTGAAAGGTGAGTTTTGAATTTGTAGTGAAACGAGATGTAGAATTGTCAAAAAAATGTTCTGAGCATTGAAAAACCCTGTTCTTAAAAGCTCTCAGATTAAAAGGCTGGGGAAAAC
>JAGHDE010000156.1 GCA_021160085.1 Pseudomonadota bacterium
CTGCCCGGTGGCAACTTACGCAGACTTCTTCCTTTGCCAGAGGGGCAGAGGTCATGATAAATAAGAGGATAGTCATGGTAGCAGAAAAAATAAGAAAATGTTTTTTTATGGTATTTCGAAGCATCATAAATATTTTCATTTATTTTACCCCCTCTTTTTTTAATAAATTTTCTCTCCTCAATTTTTTTTAAGGAGAGATACTGCCGTCAATCCATGCTTTCAAAACTATCCTTACTTACCCCGCATACAGGGCATATCCAATCATCGGGGATATCATCAAAAGGTGTTCCTGGAGAGATTCCTCCGTCAGGGTCTCCTTTCTCCGGGTCATAGATATATCCACAAACGGAGCATACATATTTATCCATAATTTTACCCTCCTCTGATAATTAAAGTTTTACAATTCATCACCTTTGATTTATCAAATATTTCCTTTTCTTCACCGCAATGAAGACATTTATTGGGGAAATGACTTCACATGTTTGAATTGTATTTATAAGCGGGACATTGTTTGGGTGTTACCTCGGCAGATCTCAACTCATCACTTAGCTTTTACTTTTTGGCTGATTTCCAGTCCATAGTCCTGGGCAACTTTCAGTGTTGCCAGGGTCAATCCTGGTGATTTTAACTTCAGAAAATTACCCGCCATATCCATAGAGAAAATATTTCTCATCGTATCGTAAATCCTCTCTGGCGCTTCCCCGCTCCAGCCGTATGCTCCAAAGGCGCCTCCGGTCTTCCCTTCCAGATTAGCCTTTTCAGCCATAAAAAGCATGGTCTTCATAGGCTGCATAATCTCTCCATGGTAGGTGGCAGAACCGAAAGCATAAGCGTCATATCCTTGAAGGTCTGCTTCACTCTTTATATTTTTGACATCAACAACTTCAGCATCAACTCCCACAGAGCGAACTCCTTCTGCGATAGAATCAGCAATTCTCTTTGTTGTTCCAGTCCTTGTGGCGTACACAATCAGCGCTTTTGCCATAACTCTACCTCCTGTTTATTACAGCTAATTCATTATCTCTGCCAACTTAGCACTCAATGAGGCTATATGGCTCATCTCTTCTTTTAAAATTTTTTCCACCTTCTCTCTATCGGATTTATTGGCAAGCGCTTCTTTGAATCCCAAGTAGAATACAATCGACTCCTTTTCAGATCCGATGGCCATATTGAGGATATCTTCCATAGTCTCCTGACCGGTTAACTGTTCAACCGGATCCGATTCTACGTTAAATACATTTTTATCAGCCCATGCCTTTAGGTATAAAGGGGCCTGATCTTGAGAGTCAAAATCGACCCCCCTGGTCTTCTGTTTGGCAATCTCTGCTCTCATATGCGAGAAAACCTTTTCATGGTCATCTTCCATAGCAGCAAGTTCGAGAAAAAGTTTATGAGATTCGGGGTTTTTAATAATTTCTGCTGCCCGGCGGTAAAATCGGGCTCCGTTTCTTTCAATCTGCTCTGCCATGGTCAATATTTCGTCAGCATTAAAAACAATGCTCATCTGTACTCTCCTTTTTTCTGTTTGCTAAGGACAATAAATGTTGTCTGACCATGTTATAAACCGAGGGAAAAGAACCTATGCCGGGATTCCCTATGAGCTTAAACGTATAGATAACGCACAAACCGAATGAATTTTTTTATCTTTCCGCCCATTTAAAAATCATTAGAGGAAATTCAATGGGTTTCTATGCTTTCCATAAGCCATGGAGGTTGCAATATTCGCGGACGGTGATTTTGTCCGTCTTGACTTCGAATGTGGCTTCAGGCTCTTCTCCTGGTTTCAGAAACTGCCGGTATGCTTTTCCGTCAGCTATGATTTCAATCCACTCGATGTGGTGCTTTTCTTCCATGGGGTGAGCAACACTACCAACCTTTACTGTCACTTTGCCGTCTGTTTGTTCGATAACGGGGACATGTTTTTCCCGGGCAGCGTCTACCGTGTTCTCGATAAAAAGCTTCATCGGCTGACCGCAACAAACGAGTTCTCCTTTTCCCTCGTGCAACACTTCTACAATATTCCCACAGACTTCACATTTATAAATCTCTAACTTTTTTGTCATTAAATTTTCTCCTCGTATATTATAATCCGCCTTAATCTGCGGTCACGGCGGCAGACTATAAATCTTAACTTCCTTGTTCATGTCCACCGCAGTTTTTGGTTTACTCTACTACTATTTTCCCTTTTTTTATTATTTTCCCTCCCAGCGCTTCGATTTCATACTCATAGACACCTTTAGCAGTATATCTCATGCTTGAGGTTGCGCCTTTCGCTAACTCATTGGTAACGAAACACTCTTTAAGTGAATCCCATGTAAATCCGGAAGGAGATTCAGTAGATATTTTGCATGTCTTGCCTTCTCTGAATATTACTTTAATCGCCATGTTTGACCTGTTAATCCATACTACAACATCTCCTTCAGAGATATAGTTGTCTCTCGGTTTAATCCTTAAAGTCTTTCCTAAATCAGTCCCCTCCTGAGGCACAGTCTTAACATCCTTAATTTGGACAATATAAATATCCCAGGATGCATTGGCTGTTTCGTAATGCACAAAAAGAGTAATAATAGAAAAAATGAAAACCAACCCTACCGTTAACAACAACTTTTTTTTATTCATGTGCTTGCTCCTTTCTGTAGTTATTTCCCCTTTCTGGGAGAAAGTTAATTAATAAACAAACAACTCATCATCTACTTTATATTAAGTTTTTCAAGCCCTTGAATAAGGTCTTCAAGGGGTGGCCTTTTGTTTATGTCATGTACATCTATATATTGAATTATTCCCTTTTTATCGATGATGAACAACGCCCTCTCGCTTATCCCACCAGATCGTAATATGCCATATTTTCGGGCTACTTCTCCGTGAGGGAAAAAGTCTGAAAGCACTGGAAACCATAATGACATCTCTCTGGTCCAGGAATATAAAGTTGGGATATTATCTACCGTGATACCTAACAGTATGGCATCATTCTTATCAAAAATATCTTTAACTATATTGTAACCAGGCCATTGTTCTGAACAGACCGGCGTCCAGGCCGCCGGAACAAAAGAGAGGACCACATTCCTTTCCCCCCGAAAGTCACTTAATGAAATCTTATCACCGCCTACCGAAGTCAAAGTGAACTGAGGAGCTTGATCTCCCACCATTACTTTAAGTGAGCTGTTCGTTGGTTTAAGCTTTTTTCCCACATTATAAATGCTCTCTTGAAAAATCGCAGACTGAGCATAACAGGTGGTAATTGAAAGAATAACAACAATAAAAGCGCCCCCCATAAAAGTTGCAACCTGATTCCTTACCATTATTGCCTCTCCCTTTTTAGATTAGACGAGGTTACTACCTTCTCTAAAAATTTACCCACTTTTTCAAATCCACCGACATGAAACAAAAACTGATCATGATCTCCATTTTCATTTACCTTCAGCCCCACGAAAGTGGGGGTTTCGGTGACCGCTAATGTCTTGATGACAGCAAAACTTTTATCCGGAAAAAGAGGAAATGGAATCTCATATTTTTTTCTAAACACATCAACCTCATAGGAACTGTTCCCGGCGGCAATTCCGATTATTTTTATTTTATCTCTAAGCGCAGAATCCGTTTCTATCTCATTATATAGTTCATTTACAGAAGGAGCTTCCCGCTGACAATGAGGACAGTACATGCTAAAGACTTCTATGATAAGAACCTCGGTTTTAATCTGGGTGCTTTTAAAAATTTCTTTACCAGAGATCCCTAAATATTGCAGGGTTTTCTCTTCCGGAGGCGCCGCAAGTTCGAAAGCTGGTATCGTTACGGTTGTGTTTGAGGCAGGCAAATCAGGTAGACTTGATGCTGAAGCCTGCCGAACAGGTAATAGAAAGCACCCGAACAAAAACAAAAGACAAACCAAAAGCATTAAAAAGAAATTCCACTCTTTATATATTTTTGTCAATTTCATGTTTTCCTGAATTATCTAATTTATAGCACTATACCAAGTAACTTTCAGAAAAGGAGAAACAAAGAATCGATACAGAATCATTTTATCCAAGCTTCTCCGGCTTCCGGTTTTTAGCCAGTTGAGGGTCAATATTACCGGATTCAGCTCCTCCACACTCGGGAATATAACATGTGATATTAATAAAGGTGCAGTTCATTTTGCATGAGGGGCACTTTTCAGGAGTTTCATCCGCTTCCAAAATATAACCACATTGATCACATTTTCAGCTGTTTTTCATGACTTTGTCCTGACTATTTTAATTATTTTTTTCCTTACCCACAATCGAAAGAAAGATTTTAAAGCAATGATGTTAAGCTGATTTTTATATTACCAATTTTCACCTAAAAGCTCAAAATAAGCCTGAGGATGGGCACAGGCCGGGCACCCCGTCAGTGCCTCTTTCCCTTTGTGCAGATAGCCGCAGTTTCGGCAGCGCCATACCACCTCAGTCTCCCGCTTGAACACCCGTTCTGATTTAATGTTTGCCGCAAGGTCAAGATATCTTTTTTCATGCTGCTTCTCAGCTCCGGCAATCGCTTCAAAAACAGAGGCTATCTCCTGAAACCCTTCCTCACGTGCTGTCTTGGCAAAATCAGGATACATCTCAGCCCATTCGTGATTCTCACCTCCTGCTGATTCCTTCAGGTTGGAGACTGTATCGCTGATTACTCCGGCGGGGAAACTGCCGGTGATTTCCACTTCTCCGCCTTCAAGGAACTTGAACAGTCTCTTGGCATGTTCCTTTTCCTGGTTGGCTGTTTCCTCGAAGATGGAAGATATCTGTTCGAAACCTTCCTTTTTCGCCTGGCTGGCAAAATAGTTGTAACGGTTGCGTGCCTGGGATTCACCCGCAAATGCGGTTAGCAGATTTTTTTCTGTTTGGGTGCCCTTTAAATTGCTCATTTTTTCTCCTTTATTTGTTAATATGGTTTTTATTTCTTTGCCTTTTTTCACTGCTGCTCATTTCTTCGGATCCTTTTTTGCAGATGACTTCTTGGTATCGCACTCGGGACATTTTTGAGGCTTACACCTTGCATCTTTTTCGTAGCCGCACTTTAAGCATTTGAATAGTGCCATTTTATTTACCTCCTTGGTTCAATCTTTCCACCAGCCTTTCTTTATATGGGCATCTCTTTCTGCCTCCGCCAGTTGTTTGATCTTAAAGGCGGAATCCCTTAAAACAGCGAACAAAACGCCGCATCCGGCATCTTCTCGCACAGTGTCACCTTCATCAGCAATGTCGAGCATGCTTTTTGTCAGCTCGAAGGTTTTTTTAATACTTTCATCACATGGTTTCATCCTTTTATCCATCCAAAGGAAGGTTTCAATTTGACCGCGGTTACTACATTAACTATCAATATCTATGCCAAATCTGATCCGGCAGCTGAATTAGGCTAAAACAGTTATAATATTGAATGGTTGTCAGTTGATAGCGTTATTGCAGCCATAAGTTTGATGTGCCCAGCCTGAGACACAAAATGAGACAGTATATTTTTTGAGAAAAGGGATAGATTTAAAAATGACTAAAACGATGAGATAAGCCTGAAGGGGAGGGGTTGAGAGATGAAAAAAAGTGTTTCATTTATAATTTGAGACATAAGTGTCTCATGAGACATCCGGGAAGTCCGCTAAGAAGCGGTAAAGGGTGGCGCGGCCCACACATAGAATACTGGCAGCCCTGGTTTTGTTTCCCCCGCTTTTGATCAGGGCAGCCCGGACGTTTTCCGAATTCAGTTTTCGAGAAGGGCCGGAGGAGGATCGTTCATATTGATAATTCTTCAGTTCCAGAGGAAGGGAGTCAGGTTGAATGAGCTGACCATGGGACTTTATAAGGGCGAACCGAAGAGCGCTTTGAAGCTCGCGGACATTTCCCGGCCAGGGGTAATCCAGCATGATGCCCACAGCTTCTCTGGAAAGACCGGGGGTTTCCTCTCCCTCTTCCCGGGTCTTATTAATAAAGTACTCCACCAGAAGCGGGATGTCATCCTTTCGTTCCCTGAGCGGGGGAAGCTGTATGGGAACCACGTTGATGCGGTAGTAGAGTCCTCGCGAAAATTACCCCTTTCCACTTCGCGCTTCAGGTCCCGGTTGGTAGCGCTGATCAGGCGCACATCTACTGAGATAGATTTCTCGTCACCCACACGCTCTATTGTCCCTTCCTGAAGGGCTCGAAGGAGTTTTACCTGCACAAACCTGGTTAGCTCAGCCACCTCGTCCAAGAACAGGGTTCCGTTGTTCGCCAATTCAAATCGGCCTTTTTTGTCCCGAATCGCGCCGGTAAATGCCCCTTTCACGTGTCCAAAGAGCTCGCTTTCAAGCAGCCCTTCGGGTAGCGCGCCGCAGTTGACCGGAACGAAAAGCTTGTTCGCGCGCGGGCTCTCGTTGTGAATCGCCGCGGCAACCAGCTCCTTGCCGGTGCCGGTTTCCCCCTGAATCAGCACCGGAATATTGACTTCAGCAACCTCCCTTATGGTGTTGAACAGTTCGAGCATCCTAATATCGCGGCCTACAATCCCGGCAAAGCTTTGTTCCGTTTTCAGGCGACGGCGAAGGTTGTTCAGCTCGGTTATGTCTTCAAGGATAATGACTGCTAATCTTTCGCCCTGGTGCTCGACAGGAGCAGCACTCACAAGCATGCGCAGATCGCGGACATTACCATCAAGCAGTAATTGAACCTTTGCTTTGTTCCGTTGGATTTTCTTTCCGGAAAGAGCTTCCAGCGCTGTGTTTCGAACTTGACAGTTCTGGCAATAATCCGCAAAACCGCAGCCTTCCGGACTCTCCAAGGAATGAATGCACCTGAGAACCTCGCCGCTTCTTTTGTTTATTACCTCTCCTCCGGATATTCCAAAAGTACGTTCCAATAGATTGTTCACTGCCTTTACCCGCTGGTCACGATCAAGCACAATGACCCCGCAGGGAATTGACTCAAACAGAGTTTTTAAGAACCCTTCCTGATTCAGCAGTTCGTCAATAGATTTCTTCAGGTTCACCTCCCTTTGTTCTCTTGAACTTCTATCAGCATTCCTGTAGACCCTTGTTTTCTGTTCCGCAAGAGTAAGTTGGCTGGCAGAAAAAAACCCGGCTCCATGGAAGATGGCCGGATTTTTTTTGATAAAGCTCTGCAGTCATTTTTGCCTGATGGTATAAAAGAATTTATTGTTTCAGGACCCTATTTAATAATCGCCGGTCTTTTGTGTTCTTTCTGCAATCTGATTTCAGGGGTGGTTTTATCAATATATTCATCGATCAGTTTTCTGGCTTCATGATCTGTCATCTGAACCGGTGGATGTTTCATACAGTAAGCCGAGATCGGCAGCAATGGTCCGGCCTCTCCACGATCGCGAGC
>JAGHDE010000055.1 GCA_021160085.1 Pseudomonadota bacterium
ATCAACAACCTGAATACATTCGGACCATCTGCGCCCTTTATCGAACGGACATTTTAAAGCAAAAAAATTTATCATTTCTTCCCGTAGCTGAAAAAGGGCTCACCTCCGGTCAGGCTCTTTACTATGAGCTCATTCAAAGAGGATATCATACCCACTATTTTGCCCCAGGCGAATTAAAAAGACTGATCGACCATTTAAATCATGGAACAATGGTTCTTAATCCTTCTCTTGGCGCCAGAAAAAGAACCATCAAAAAAGGATTGAGAAAAATGGAAAATAGATTTGGCGAGGAGATCATTAAGAAATTACTGGCGGATGGAAGTCTTGACAGGTAATCAAATGAGTGAGAAACAGAAGAAAAATTCTAACTACATACCGCTGGAAACACCCTTTGCCTTTCGCAGGCATATGATTATCAGGCGAGAGTTTCAACGATTACTCAAACAAAACCGGCTGGATGATTTTGACACTGTTATGAAATTCGCTGAGGGGGAAATAGTTAAACAAAAAATTAAAGAACGCTCTACCGTGAGGTTTCATCTCTCCAATGGTGAGAACAAAACATTGATTTATCTCAAACGTTACCGATACCACCTCATCCCGGCGTTTTTGAAGAATTGCGCTACGTTTTCAAAGACCTATTCAGCTATCCATGAATGGAGAAATATTCTCGCATTTCAAGACCGTAACCTTCCAACCATGACTCCCGTTGCTGTTGGAATGCGGAGCCGAATTCCATTTTTAAAAGAATCCTTCCTCCTGACCCTCGGTATTTCTCATACAGTAACGTTGGAAAAAATAGTGGAAGATTATTTTTGTCCTCCCCTGGACAAAACTCGCTGGAAACAAAAAAGGATGCTGATTAATAAAGTGGCCCTTCTCGCCAAAAAGATGCATGAAGAAGGCTTTAAGCATCAGGATTTCTATTTATGCCACATCTTGATAAACTGGAGTAATCCTGATAATCCGCTTTTTTTTATTGTCGACCTCCACCGAGTGAAAAAAGAGAAAAAAAATAAAACCCGCTGGAGAATAAAGGACCTGGCCGCACTCAATTATTCAGCCCCGGCAAACACCATAAGCCAGACTGACCGATTGCGCTTTTTAAAACAATACAGCCCCTTATTATCAAGAAACCGGTCATTTATTAAAGCAATTGTTAAAAAAACAGAACAGATTAGAAACCATACCGAAAAAGGGAGGCAATAGATTGACCGATCAATCGACTTTCAGCTGGGACCTTTATTACCAGTACCGGAAAAAGATAAAAAAGCAGTTTCCTCTCTTCTGGAAACTTAGAGTCATCAAAAAGCCCCTTGAAATCTTAAAAAAAGAGGTCGGGCAGGGAGACAGCATTCTCGATATCGGGGCCGGCAATAGAGTAATCGGAGAGAAAATTAAAAAGGCTTTGGGCATAAATTATAAAAGCATGGACGTGGACAGAAAACAATTTCACGATTATCATTCCCTTGACGAAATCGAAGAATCTTTTGATGCGATCCTTTTGTTCGAGGTGATTGAGCATCTTGATTTAGAGGAGGGTGTCGAGCTGATCAGAAAAATCTATTCCCTTTTGGCTCCCGGGGGAAAGCTTTTTCTGACAACTCCTAATCTTTATCACCCTCATCGATACTGGGACTGTCACCATAAAACTCCCTATCGATACGATGAGCTGGGGGGGCTTTTATCAGCCACTGGATTCATCCCCAGACATGTTTACCGAATCTATAATGATGCTTTTCTTCGAAGGCTGTTCCGGATATACTTTGCCGCGCCGCTCCACCGATATTTGAACGTAGACTTTGCTCCTTCCATTCTGATGGTAGCTCAAAGGAAAAATTGATTTATGGAGATAGCTTTTCTCGTATCCCGCTCAGACAAACCAAGCACCAAATTCCGGATTAAATCGTATTTACCCCTGCTCGCGGAAGAAGGTATTTTTGCCACGGTTTTTCCTCTTTCTCGGAAAATTTTGGGTCGATGGAAAATTTTTCATTACTTAAATAAATATGACCTGGTTTTGATTCAAAAAAAACTTTTTTCTTTCGGGGAGTTGGCCTATATTCGCCACCGTTCCCGAAGACTTGTTTATGACTTTGATGATGCAGTAATGTTTAAGGGAGGAGAAAAATTGAATCCCGCCAATCCCCTCCGGCAAAAAAGATTTTATAAGACAGTTCGCTTTTGTGACTGGATCATCGCCGGAAATTCATATCTGCAAAAGGAAGCCGGGGTACCTTCTGACCGCATTTCTGTCCTTCCCACCCCGGTGGATACTGATAAGTATCTGCCTCAAAAGAAAAATAACAGTGGGGAAAAAATAACCATTGGCTGGCTGGGAAGCAAATCTACTGTTAATTACTTGAAGCCATTAATTCCGGTTTTTTCCGAACTGAGGGCCAAATTCCCCGGTTTAAAAATTAAACTGATCTCGGATGGTTTCCAGGGGATAGAAGGACTTGGGGCAATCCAGAAAATCTGGAAAGAAGAGGAGGAGATCTCAGATCTGCATAGCTTTGATATTGGAATAATGCCTCTTCCCAATGACCCCTGGACCAATGGAAAATGCGGATTTAAACTTCTCCAGTATCAGGCAGCCGGCTTGCCGGTCATCTGCTCACCAGTAGGGATAAATCAGGAAATTGTAACTGATAACGTCAATGGATTCCTGGCCGATACTCCTCAGGAATGGATTGAAAAATTGAGCCACTTAATATCTTCTTCGGGATCAAGGATCCGGATGGGAAAGATAGGACGAAAAAGGACGATTGAAAAATATTCTGTAAATGCCATTTGGCCCCATTTTTTTTCACTTCTGAAAAGAGTAGCCAGCCTTGCGGACAGGTAATAAAGAAATCTTGAAAATCAGGAGGGAAGGATTATCCTGGTGGGTTCTTCCGAAAAATTCAGACTGGTTAAAAAAAGAAATTATTCCCACTATATTTCAGACTAAGGAGATCTCCGGTTTGCACCCTGTAAAAAAGACTGACACCCGTCTTGTCTTCAGGTGTAATCTGAAAAATTCTGAAAAATCTTTGATTGTTAAGGTATTTAAGAGATCTCATCTTGGGAACAAACTTAAAAGTTTTTTTCGGCCTTCCCGAAGCTGGAAAGAGTGGCAAATCGGACACAAACTCTCTGAACGTTCGATCTCAACTCCTCCTTTGGTAGCCTCGGGAAGTTCCCGCAAATTTGGTTTTTTAAGAAAAGACTATATCATATCCGAGGAAATTACCGAGGCAAAACCTTTAAATATCTGGATAGAGGAAAACATCCACCAAAGATCGATTTCCCTGTCTGAAAAAAAAAGGGTGATCCAGGCTTTCGCTCTTTTTGTTCGTCTGATTCATGACCAAGGCATCTATCCATCAGATTTTCACCAGGGCAATGTTTTGATTAAGATCGAAAAAACCAGCCCGCCAATATTTTATCTGATTGATCTCCATTCGATTCGAATCAAAAGGAAGCTTACTCTTCAAAATCGAATTAAAAACTTAGTCCAATTGAACGATTTTCGAATATCAATGCCTGACCGATTTAGATTTCTAAAATCATATCTCCCGGAAGAAATGATCAAAGGAATTTCAACTAAAAAGTTAGCCCGAAAAATTAAGGCGGCATCACTTAAAGACTGGCAACACCTGTGGACCAAGAGGAAAAGGAAATGCCTTCAGTCGAAAAAAATGGCGGAGAAGTTGAAAATTGATTCCTGGGTTGGAATGGTTAAAAAGGATTATGTTTTTTCTCAAACATTAAAAAAAATTAAATGCAACTTTCAGGGATCAGGCGTTAAGGATATTAAAAAAACTCCCCTGGTTTCGGTAAAGGAGCTAACCCTCCCGCGGGATAACAAATCTCGATGTTTGATCATAAAAGAATATAAAGCGATTGGTTGGTCGTCTAAGGTAAAAGCGATGTTCCGTATCTCCCGGGCAAAAAGAGCCTGGGTTAATGCTCATAATCTTCTGATGCGTGGAATTTCCACCCCGGCACCGGTCGCTTATGGTGAAAAAAAGCGTTGGGGAATGGTCTGGGAAAGTTTTTTTATAACTGAAAAGGTAAGCGAATCCCAGGCAAGTGATCTTTTTTTAAAATCCCCTTCAAAAAAATCATCTCTCAAAAAAAACTTTCTTGTCAATCTGGCGCGGCTGGTCCGATGGATGCACCAGACCAATATCTGCCATGGTGATTTAAAGGCCAGCAACATTTTGGTTGCTTCGGATGGAAAAAACCCCCGCATTTTTCTGGTGGATATGGACGGCGTAAAAATTCGGCCCACCATAGGCATAAAAGATATCGCCAGGGATCTCAGCCGGATGAGGGCTGCCTTTTCAGATATTCTCTCTCAATCGGAACTGGAATATTTTCTGAGAATATATGGAAAGGATAATAGATTCTTCCAGACTCATGAGAAGAAAATTATGAAAAAGGTTCATAAGCTTACAGCGAAAAAAATTCTACAAAAACAAAAAGTTTGAATAAAAAGTATGTTCACTGAAAAGATACAGAACAAATTAAGATCGGACATAATAATTCTTATGGCCCTGTTCTTGTCAGCCTTGTTAATCCGGCTGATAGCGCTCGACCGAATCTATCTCATTGCCCGAGACGGAATTGAGTATGTTTCCCTTGCCCAGCTCTATATGTCAGGTTTTTTTCTTGAAGGATTGTCTCATCCTTACCACCCTCTTTATCCGTTCTTGATGGCGGTGGGGGGAAGTGTGACCGGAGATATCGAGCTGGCTGGAAAACTCTTAGGCATTGGTTTAGGCAGCCTTGCTGTTGTTCCCCTTTACTTGCTGGGCAGGTCCCTATATGGTGTGAAAGCTGGCATAATCGGAGGACTCTTCTTTGTTTTTCAACCCTATTGCGTGAGGTTTTCAGTAGATGTGCTGAGTGACCCCACCTTTCTCTTTTTCTTTATTCTTGCCTTTTATCTGGGGACCGAGACAATAACAAAAGGGGGGAAAAGTTCTCGCTGGAGCATGGGGGCCGGATTAAGCAGTGGTCTGGCTTACCTTACTCGCCCGGAAGGAATCCTTGTAATTGTTCTTCTAATGGTCTGGTATTTTTCAGAATGGATTTTTGGTCAAAAAAAGAGGGTCACAAGCACTTTATCAGCCATGGCGGCTTTGTTGTTAGCGTTTTTTGTATTCGCCGGGCCTTACATTATTTTCATTAAAATGCATACCGGAAATTGGCAGATATCGATGAAGCCTTCAATATCAAAAATTTTCAAGAGCTCTCCTCCCAGTGAAGAAGTTAAAAAAATAACCAGTTCTTCTG
>JAGHDE010000111.1 GCA_021160085.1 Pseudomonadota bacterium
TCCCTGTTCCCTGTTCCCTGACCCCTATTCCCTGACCCCTGCTCCCTGCTCCCTGCTCCCTGCTCCCTATTCCCTGTTCCCTGACCCCTGTTCCCTGTTCCCTGTTCCCTGCTCCCTATTCCCTGACCCCTGACCCCTATTCCCTGACCCCTGTTCCCTGATTTTCATCGCCTTCCCGTCCATATAGGATGGAGTCTTTATCCCGAAGAGATTGAGAATGGTGGGCGCCAGGTCAATTATTGCCGGGTTCTCAGCCTCGATCTTCCGGTTGCAGAAAAGGATGCCGGGAACGATATCGGAAGCTACCGAGTGGTCTGCGCGCCAGTTTTTCGTATTGTCTTCAAATACTTTTTTCGCTTGCTTCCCGATCACGGAGTCCCAACTGATCCGGTACCCATCATTGCATCCAATGATCAGATCGGGGCCGTTCTCCTGATAAGGGCCGGAGTAAATCTTTTCAGTGTCATAAACGTGCAGTATAGCTATTTCTCCATTTTCCTCATCCCTTAAATCAGCGAGCTTATTCTGCAGCTCCTTTTTAAGCCGTTCCTTTTCCTCTCCCGGCCTCACCCTCCCTTGATACTCCCGGCCTTTTTGATTGATGTATAGGCCCGTCATTCCCAGTCCATAAGCAGAGGTTTTTTCCCAATCCACATTGGCAAAAAAATCCCTATCATCGGTTTTATGGTCTTTAAAAAAGAGATAACCGTTTTGATAGAGCCAGGTGTTAAGATTGAAACAGCGCTTAAAGGAACTGATCCCATGGTCGGAAAGAATTAGAAGGATGTCTTTTTCTTTAAGCTCTTTCAGAACCTCACCAAGAAGCTCATCCATCTTCAGGTAAAGTTTCTTAATAGCGGTGGTATAAGTATCGTTGTTTTCGGTTGCTGGTTGAGTGTTGGCCGAAGGCTTGAAGAACATGTGCTGGATTCGGTCCGGGGTGTCAAAGACACACACGCAAACGCCCTTCCTGGTTTTTTGAAGCGCCTGGAAGAACATCTTTTTCCTCTCCGCATATAAGAGGTAACACTGCTGAAGGAATTCATTTTCGTCAATAACCTGTTCATTTAAAGCCCAGGTATCTTCTGCTTCTCCCAAAGTTGCATAGCTGCCCAATAATTTGGCCAGGTAGACAGAATAGATAAAAGGGTGAGAAACCGGCATCGCCGGGTTTTCCGGATCTATGTTAAGGGGGGTGAGATACATGTCAAACTCCGGTTCTATTTGCCGGACAAGAAACCGGCCGATTCCGCGCACCTTTACTCCGGGAAAGACCTTGAAAGAAAATCTGATCCAGTCGGAATACTTTCCCTGCTTCAGGTTGAAAGAGTTGCCGTCAATACTGATTCTGGCCTCTTTTTGCCCGGGGATAGGTTTTATTGAAAAAGGAATTTTCATTTCCTCAGGTTTTTTCAGAAAGGAGTTTTCCGGACCAGAGATGTACGATTCGATGATACCCCCTTTTTTTTCAACTTTAATCTGAAACCCTCCGGTGTGATCCCCGCCATTGTCATTACGGGTGGTGTAATAGGTAAAGGTTCCCTGCGTTCCTTTAAGATCAGGCGCACCCATGGCCGAGAGCAGATGGCCCCGGAATTTTTCCGGCGGGAAAGTTACCGGAACCCGCAGCACTGTGGAGAATATTCCTCTTTCTCCTAATATTTGCCAGAATGGTTTGCTTTTTCTGAGCAGGGTTATCCGCGGCCGGGAGAGGGGGAAGGAGTATTTCCCTATCTTAAAGCTTTTTCCGGGTTTTTCAATCCGGGAAAAGGAAAGGAGAGGAAGATGGGTTTTTGGGTCCCGGTTCAGGAAATCAAAGACATTATGTTTACCCGGGTTGACGCCGGTTTGAAAGGATGACCAGGCAACCGGAGAAATTGGCGGGGTTGTGGTCCTGAGAGGTGAATAATACCCTTCTTTTCCAAGCCGGCTAAAATTTGGCAACAGCCCATCATCCATCATTCTTTCGATTATCTCCGGAGAGAGCCCGTCAAGTCCTAACACTACCGCTCTATTAATATTAGAAGTTTTATCCTTTCGGTGTCTTAAGCTTCGGTAAAGAAATCGCAGGGGCCAGGCCAGAATCGAAAATAAAGCTAAAACAAAGGTCAAAAAAATGACAAAGAAGGACGAGATAAAGGCAAACCCGGCTCCCGGACCAATATAGGCATGAGCCTGGTCAATTAACAATGTCAGGATGAAAAAAATGGTAGCAATAGCGCTATAAAGGATCTTCATACGATAATTTAATTGCTTTAACCGGATTTTAGAATTTTTAAGAACAGGGTTTTTCAATGCTCAGAACATTTTTTTGACAATTTCACATTTCGTTTCACTGCAAATTCAAAACAAAAAAATACCATTTTTTATAAAGATTGTCACTCGCTTATTTTGGGGATGATTGGCACGATGACAAAAAACCGGGGGAGACTATTGTGAAAAAAAGTTGGATACAAAAATGGAGAGAAGCTTTCTATTCAAAGAGCATTATCAATCGAATCCGGGTGGTCTTTAATCCAGCGGATCATGGCGTCTTTCGCTTTCAGCACATCCTGGAGGTTGTTTCGGCAGATTTCATAAAGCTCCCGGGTCCCGATCTCATGGTAATAATGTACCATTCTGTTTCTATAACCAGCAAGTATCTGAAGCCTTTTGCTGTCTTTTTGAGTAATGACTCCCTCTCTCTGAAGCTCCTGTCCAATCTGTTTATATTCTGTCACACCATGGCCAAACTTTTTGGCCAGGATATGGCGTCCAAGGTCCATTATGGCCTCCAAAGCCCTGCGGAGGCAGGACTCAGCAGCCCATACATTCCGACTGTCACTGGTAAATGCTTCATAACTCTCAAGGGGTAATTTTTGAATTTCAGCAAGCATTTGGTCGATCCATGCCATGCGATCGATCAGAATCCTGCGGCTTACTTTTCCAGGCGTCATTTTTCATCTCCCAATATCAAGGAAATCCTCTCCCGCTCCAGTGGAATAAGGTCTCCTGCCCGCCTTAAGAGATATAATTCATAATTATCAGACTCATTTTTATCTTTACAGTAAATTCTCTCCCCTCGAATGATATTGGCCGAAAGAAACGGATCTGCTTCGGAAATCACCACCAGGTCTATCCGTGGAGCCTCAAAAAAGTCTTCCAATTCGATGGTGAGACTGACCTTTTTTCGAACAGAAAGTCTAACCCCTTTTATTGGCTGAATACCTATGTCCAGATCGGATTCTAACTGGTGGCTGGAATGAACAGACTCTCCCCCAATTCTGTCAGCAAATTCCGGGGCTCTACTGCCGAAAACATATAACGCCGAAATTTTGTAGCGTTTCATAATATCTCGGAATATAGATTTTGTTTTCGAGTTAATTGAA
>JAGHDE010000188.1 GCA_021160085.1 Pseudomonadota bacterium
AACTCTAACTTTATAATTAAAAAATGTCAAGCTTTTTTATAAGACAGGATAACCAAAAAAAGTTGAATAGCTATCATCCATTTTATCTGGTTAAAAAAAATTACAGAAAGCAAACAGAACAGACTATAGCTACAAATTACGAAAGGGGAGCTTTAAGGATAAAAACAGCTAAAACAACTTGGAAAGGTTGAAGAATTCGCAAAACGTCAACATAACTACCTGTAATTACTAGTTTCCCGAGCAGGTCGGGAATGACAAAGTGGTAGAAATTCGACTTTTTACGAAGAGATCAAGGTTAATAGCCCCGAATTTTTATAAATTTCCGTCTATCTTTTTTTGTAGGTCTTCCCGGAGGTTGCAAAGGACCCGCCTTTTTGGGTTGCCTCATCTTTTTCATTGAATCAATCTTATCTTCCGATAGAGCCTCACTTTTTTCTTCCTGATATAATTCTTTTGCTTCCCGAGCGGGAATGCTTTTAAAAACAATTCCTAAAACCACTAATTCCCGGTAGCGGTTTTTGGTTTTTGCTGTTATCCGGTCCCCCACCCTGATCATTTTAGCTGACTTGGCAGCTTCGCCATTAACTGTGATACGTCTTTCTTCACAGGCTTTATGAGCCCGGGTCCGGGTTTTAAAAATTCTGGCTGTTTGCAACCATTTATCCAGGCGAACAGGTTTTTCGGAAGGTTTTTCCATCAGAGGAATAAATGTCTTTGGATTAAGTATGGCACCTTTAAAGAATTTCTAACATTCGATTCACAGCTTGAACTGCTTTCTCCTGAATAGAGGGGGGAACAATGATCCTGAATTCCATCCTTTCTAAAGACCACAACACCTTCTCCAGGGTAATGATTTTCATATCGGTGCAAACCGCTTTTTCAGAAGCGGGCATGAATATTTTTTCGGGATTTTCTTTTTTCAGTCGATGGAGCATTCCGATTTCAGTGCCGATAATAAATTCTTTGGCAGAACTCTGCCTGGCTCGTTTCAGCATTCCATCCGTACTCAAAGCATAGTCCGCCAGAGCGATGACCTCAGGACGGCATTCCGGATGAACGAGCACTTCCGCCTCGGGGTACCGGGTTTTTAAATTTTTAATATCATCAACCCCAATTTGCATATGGACAGGACAATATCCTGGCCAGAGAATAAGGTTTCTTTTCGTTTTAGTGGCGGCATAGGTTCCTAAATATTGATCAGGAAGAAAAATAGCAGATTGCTTCTCATTTAAACTTTTTACTACGTTGACAGCATTCGATGAGGTGCAACAGACATCACTTTCAGCCTTTACCTCGGCAGTTGAATTGACATAGCAAACGACCTGTGATCCAGGGTGCTTCTTTTTTTCCTGCCGGAGTTGTTCAGCAGTAGCCATATCAGCCATTGGGCATCCAGCATTCGGGTTGGGCAAAAGGACAGTCTTGTGGGGAGAAAGCATAGCCGCAGTCTCAGCCATAAAATGGACCCCGCAAAAAACAATGACTTCGGCCTCGGTGGTGGCTGCCGTTTGACTGAGCCCCAGAGAATCACCTGTGAAATCGGCAAGGTCCTGTATTTCACCAAGCTGATAATTATGGGCAAGGATTATTGCATTTCGTTCCTTTTTTAAATGAAGAATTTTTTCTGTTATCTCCTGTTTATTCATAAAAAATGTTCCTTTCCTCGATTGCGTTTGCCGGATCAAAAAGCCTGGCAAACAAACACAAGATAAACGGTGATAGATTTCATTTATACTTTCACCGGCCAGAGAGGCGACAATTCCCGTAATCTGCTGACAATGGGAGGCAGTTTTCCAATAATATAGTCAATCTCTTCATCAGTATTATAACGGCTCAGACTAAAACGAAGAGATCCATGAATAAAGATATACGGGATTTCCATTGCGCGCAGGACATGGGATGGTTTCTCCGACCCGGAGGTGCAGGCCGAACCTGAAGATGCTCCAATCCCATATTTATTTAAAAAGAGAAGGATCGATTCCCCTTCCACGCCTTCAAAACTGATGTTTAAAGTATTGGACAGTCGATTTTCCCGGTCTCCATTGATCCGGGTATTGGAAATGAGTTTGAGCAGGGCTTCTTCTAAGCGGTCTCGCATTTTTCGAACCCTAATCTGCTCCTCCTTCAGGTAAATTTTAGCAAGTTCACAGGCCTTGGCCATCCCCACAATATAAGGAACATTTTCTGTGCCCGCCCTCCGCCCCATTTCCTGGTGGCCACCAATAAGAAAAGGGGAAAGGAGGCTTCCTTTTCGGATGTATAGAATTCCGATACCTTTAGGAGCATGGAGTTTGTGTCCGGAGACAGAAAGAAGATCCACCGGCAAGGCGGAAAGGTTGATGGGGATCTTTCCTGCTGCCTGCACTGCATCACAATGGAAAACGATTCCCCGGCTTTTGACAATTTGCGCAATTTTTTCTATCGGAAATATGACTCCGGTTTCATTATTAGCATACATGATGCTTACAATCGCGGTGTCGTCTCTGAGAGAGTTTTGAAGCTCGTCCAGATCGAGATTCCCCAATCTATCCACTGATAGTTCGGTAACCTCATAGCCCTGTTTTTCCAGACAATGACAGAGGTTCAGAACTGCCGGATGTTCTACTGCAGTGGTGACAATGTGCCGTTTATGAGGATAGGAATCAAGCGTTCCCCGGATAGCAGCATTATTGCTTTCGGTACCACAGCTGGTAAAAATAATCTCTTCCGGTTCAGCACCTAAAAAGCTGGCCACCTGTTCCCGGGCAGCGTTAAAATGGATCGCGACCTTTTCTCCAAAACGATGGATGCTGGAAGGATTGCCGAATAGTTTCCCAAAGAAGGGAAGCATAACTTTCTTTACTTCCGGGGCTATGCGAGTAGTAGCATTATTATCTACATAGACCTCTTTCATAATCTTATACCCTGATTAATTCAAAGCTTAATCATTCTAAATTTACCTGCAATCCTTTTCCCCGGAGATATTCTTTTACTTCTCTAATACTTAAGAGACGATAGTGAAAGACCGAGGCCGCCAGTAATATTCGGGCTCCTCCCAGGGTTACGCCTTCATAGAAATGCTCCAAAGTTCCCGCCCCCCCGGAAGCCACCACCGGTACTTCAACCGCTTCAGAAATGGCCCTGGTAAACTTCAGGTCATACCCTGCCTGGGTTCCATCTCCATCCATGCTGGTGGGAAGGATTATCCCTGCGCCTAACTCCTGACAGTATTTCGCCCATTCAACAGCATCTTTACCTACTGGTTTTGTGCCGCCGGAAACCACCAGTTCAAAACCGGAAGGCATCTCTTTATTGCTTTTTGCATCAACAGCAACCGTAATTGTATCTGACCCGAATTTTTCCGCCGCCTCTTTAATCAGGAGAGGATCTTTTACTGCCGCACTGTTCATGGAAATCTTATTTGCTCCGGCTTCCAGAACCAGCTCAATATCCTTCAGGGTAGCTATTCCTCCTCCCACGGTCAGGGGAATAGAAATTACTGATGAAACATTTGTTACCCATTCCAACCGGGTTTTTCGGTTTTCCAGGGTAGCGGCTATATCCAGCATAGCCAATTCATCAGCCCCCTCCTTTTGATAGAAGGCAGCGTTTTCTACTGGATCGCCAGCGTCTTTGAGGTCAACAAAATGAATCCCTTTAACTACTTTACCATCCTTCATATCAAGACAGGGCATGATTTTAATTATTTCCATAAGTTTCCCTTTCTTTGTTATTAACCAGTTCTCTTATTGTTCTTAGAAAATTCCCTCGCTAACCCCGAAGCATATAACCGAAAACTGTCGCATAATTTCTTCCTTTATAGCCATTTTTTGATGGAATTTTACAGGTTAAACATCTGGCTGGCCGGAGTGTGACCTGATTATATGATTCCCTTGTTCTTGAACGCCTGGACAAAGGGATTGTCAGGATCTTCTGGTAATTTTTGTTTTTCTGGTTTCTTTGCCGCCTTCTTTTTAACCGATTTGCCTGGTGTTAATCCAGCATCTTTTTTTGATCGGCCGGCAGTATCCCGCAGGGAAAGAGAAATCCGGTTTCTTCGCAGGTCAACATTCAGGACTTTTACGGTTACGCGCTGGTTTACTTTTACCACTTGATTTGGATCCTTGACAAAACGGTCAGACAATTCGCTCACATGCACCAGACCATCCTGGTGAACTCCGACATCGACAAAGGCACCAAAAGCAGTGACGTTGGTTATTATACCCGGAAGCTTCATTCCCGGCCTCACGTCTTCAATCTTCACAACCTCTTTGGCATAAGAGATGCTTTCAAACTGCTTGCGGGGATCACGGCCTAGTTTAGCTAACTCTGCCAAAATATCAGTGAGGGTTGGCATTCCTACTTTATCGGTTACATACCGGGATAGATCTATCTGCTTCCGGAGAGTTTCGCTGTTAAGCAGCTCCTCTACCGAACAGGACAGGTCTTGCGCCATGGCTTCCACAACCGGATAGGATTCAGGATGGACTGCACTGGCATCAAGTGGATTAGCCCCCTTCCTGATGCGAAGAAACCCGCCTGCCTGTTCAAAAGCTTTGGGACCGAGCCGAGACACGTTACGGAGATTTTCTCTGGAAAGAAAGGGGCCATGCTCGTTGCGATAGACGATTATATTTCTTGCCAGTTGAGGGCCAAGACCGGAAACATAAGACAAAAGCTGTTCGCTGGCAGTATTAACCTCCACTCCTACGGCATTGACACTGCTTACCACCACATCATCGAGGCTTTGTTTTAAAGCTTGTTGATTGACATCGTGCTGGTATTGCCCAACCCCGATCGATTTCGGATCAATCTTCACCAGCTCTGCCAGAGGATCCATTAGACGTCTGCCAATGGAAACTGACCCCCGAAAGGTAAGATCCAGATCGGGAAACTCTTCCCTGGCAACTTCGGAAACCGAATAAACCGAAGCCCCGCTTTCATTCACCATCATCGCCGGAATGTCCTGGGAAAGACCAAGGCCTCTTATAAAAGCCTCGGTTTCCCGGCCGGCAGTTCCGTTTCCTATTGCTATAGCTTCCACTTGATAGCGGTCGCATAACTCGAATATTGTTTTTGCTGAAGCCTCTTTATTTTTTTCGGACGAAAAAAGATAGATGTTCCCGGTGGCAAGCAGTTTTCCCTGACGATCCAGACAAATTATTTTACACCCGGTACGGATACCGGGGTCTATTGCCATTACGTTTTTTTGGCCCAGAGGCGAAGCGAGAAGCAGCTCACGGAGATTGTCGGCAAAAACCCTGATTGCCTCGCTGTCAGCTCTTTTCTTGGTATCAAGGCGTATCTCTGTTTCCATGGATGATGAGAGGAGTCTCCGGTAGCTGTCGTGAACTGCTGTCCTGACTTCCTGGGATGCCGCGTTTTCTCCGATGACAAAAAGATTTTCCAGTAATGTCAGGGCTTCATCTTCCGAAGGGCTTAATCGCATAGTTAATATTCCTTCATTTTCTCCGCGGCGCATAGCCAGAATCCGGTGGGAAGGAGCTGTGGCTACCGGTTCCTGCCATTCGAAATAGTTCTGAAATTTTGCACCTTCCGTTTCTTTCCCTGGTGTTACTTTTGTTTTAAAAAGTCCTTTTTCCGCAAAAAGTTTGCGCAGCTCGGCCCGCGCTTTCTGGTCTTCATTTACCCATTCGGCAATGATATCCCGTGCTCCCGCAAGAGCGTCTTCAGCCGATTCCACCCCTTTTTCAGCGTCAATAAACGAAAGCGCTTCTTTGCCGGGCGCTATGGTTTTTTTCTGTTCAAAGAGAACCTTTGCCAGCGGCTCCAACCCTTTTTCCCGGGCGATGGTTGCGCGGGTACGACGCTTTGGTCGATAGGGAAGGTAGATATCTTCTAATGTTGTCAGGGTATCGGCAGTCTCGATTTTTTTCTTTAACTCGTCGGTGAGCAGCTCGCGTTCCTCGAGTGATTTAAGAGTGGATTCCCTTCGTTTCTCTAACTCTTCTAACTGGTGCATCCGATCACGGATGGTTGTTACGGCTACCTCATCCAAAGAACCGGTCACTTCTTTTCGATAGCGGGAAATAAATGGAACTGTTGCGCCTTCTTCGAGTAATGCTGCTGTGGCCATGATTTGATGGAGCTTCAGGTCGAGTTCTGCAGCAATGGCAGTGATATGATTTTCATTCATGATTTTTTATCCTTTTTCAACGACGGCCGCTTATCAGGGCCCACAATCTTGGTAATCCTCTGGACAATCCAATCAAAGGGGAGATCTTCTACCGGAGAGAATTTTTCAAGATATTCAATGTAGGGTTCACCCCTCAGATTTTTCTTCGGTAAAATAGCATCTTGTTTTCCGTCGAATTCCACGCAGGGAAGGCTGTTTTTTTCACACACTTTTTCATCAAATGTTGCCGCAGCATTTACCCACCTTTCGTTCAAGAAAAACTGATTGTAGCCATGCGCGGGAAAAAGGTCAGTGCCCCGCATTTTGATGATGTGGGGTGTGACCTGATGATTTTTGATATTAGCAAATACGAGGCGGCTCGGGATGCCGGCTGCCCGTCCCAGGGCGGCAAGAAGGACTGCCTTTTGAACACAGTACCCCTTTCCCCACTCCAGAATTCTGGATGCCTTGAAGTCTTCTTCGAAAACTGAAATCATATAGATGTTATAGGGAATCGAATCCCGTACAAAGTAGAAAAGCTTTACTGCTTTCCCTGCATCATTTGAGCATCCTGCTGTCAGGCGCCGGGCTGTTTCGATAATGTCTGGGTGGTCAGCATCTATGGCAGCCGTTGGTTTAAGATAAATTTCCATTTCTCCCATTTTTTGAGCGCTTTTATCCTTTGATGTTTTAAGGCTTGCTTCTTTTTTTGTAATAAAAGGTGAGTTTATACAAAATTAATATAATTTTAAAGAATTATTTATATTC
>JAGHDE010000011.1 GCA_021160085.1 Pseudomonadota bacterium
GAAAAAAGATAAGCTAATTTTTTAACAAATTATCAAGATAAAAGGTGTATCAATGTCAAGGAAATGTGAAGTCTGTGGGAAGGGACCCCAAGTAGGATATAGTATAAGTCATGCTCACAACAAAACTAAAAAGGTATGGTATCCCAACATTCATAAAGTTCGAGTTGGACAGAAAGGTTCCCGAAAACGGCTAATGGTTTGCGTTCAATGCCTTCGTTCAGGATTCTTAACAAAAAGCAATTCTTAGCTTTTTTGTCCTACAGCCTCATCCTAACCACTTTTTTAACTCCCTTTATATGCTGAATTGCACTAATGGTGTCATGCAGGTGGTCCAAGTTTTTAACCTCGACCTCAAAAATGCAAACACTCTGATGACTCTTATTGGTGGAGATGGCAGCTCCCTTTATGTTTATCTCCTGCTGGGAAATAGCCCCACTAATTTCAGCAAGTAATCCTGGCGTATTATGGCAGATGACTTTGATTTTTGTCGTGTGGGTGAACTCTTTGTCGGGAGTCCAGTTTGTCTCTATCCTTCTTTCCGGATTGGTATCTAACAGGCGAGGGCACCCCTCAGTGTGTATGGTTACTCCTTTTCCTTTGGTAATATAACCGATTATCTTATCGCCTGGAAGAGGATTGCAGCATTTTGCAAAATTAGTCAAAATATTATCAAGCCCTTTTACCTGAATTACCCTTGACTGAGCAGGGGATTTCAACTTTTTCTTAACCGGTTTCTTTTTTTGTCTTATGGGTTGCTGTTGTTCTAATTTTTCTGGAGGGACAAATTTTTTAATAAGATGATTTACCGGAATTTTTCCATATCCTATTGCCGCCAAAAGATCTTGTCCATCATGAAACCCAAGTTCTTCACCCGATTTTTTTATCTCGCCGGATTTATATAGTTTGGTGAAATCAACATTATACTTTTTAAAATTTTGTTGACAGAGTTCCTTCCCTTTTTTGATGTTATCATTCTGTTGTTCGAGTCTATTCCACTGGCGAATTTTTGTTCGGGCGCGGGAAGTTTTGACAATTTTAAGCCAATCTTTTCGAGGATTCTGACGGTTTGATGTTATAATTTCTATTGTATCGCCGTTTAGCATTTGATAATTTATCTGCACCATTCGAGAATTGGCGCGAGCACCCACACATCGATTGCCAACATCAGTATGGATGCTATAAGCAAAGTCTAAGGGGGTGGCTCCCTGGGGGAAGGCCTTCACTTCTCCTTTAGGAGTGAAAACGTATACTTCGTCAGGAAAAAGGTTGGTCCGGAAAGTTTCCAGAAATTCTTTGGGATCCTTGAGCTCGTGCTGCCATTCCAGCATCTGGCGAAGCCAGGAAAACATTTGACCATCACGCTTGTCGATTTCTTTATCCTCTTTATATTTCCAGTGGGCGGCGATTCCCTCTTCAGCTATTTGCTGCATTTCCGGGGTTCTGATCTGAATTTCCATCCGTTCGCCATAAGGCCCAATCACAGTGGTGTGAAGGGATTGATACATATTGGCTTTTGGCATGGCGATGAAGTCCTTGAATCGTCCGGGAACCGGCTTCCAAACCGAATGAATAATTCCCAGGACCTCGTAACAATCCTTTATTGAACCAACAATAATCCTGAAGGCGATCAGATCATAAACCTGATCAAAATCGATTTGCTGATGAAGCATTTTCTTAAAAATGCTATAATACTGTTTTACACGTCCTTTTATCTCCTCACAGAGAGTAATCGAATCTAATTTTTTAGAAATCATCTTTTTGACTTCTTCTATGTACTGATTACGCTTGTTTTGCTGGGTTTTAATCTTTTCATCCAAGTAATTAAATTTTTCGGGATAAAGGTGCTTAAATGCCAGATTTTCCAGTTCGGCTTTAATCCAATCGATGCCGAGTCGATTGGCTATTGGCGAATAGATATCCAGAGTTTCCTGGGCGATTATTTTCTGTTTTTCTGCCGGCAGGAATTCCAGGGTTCTCATATTATGGAGGCGATCGGCTAATTTTATAAGGATAACGCGAATATCTTTAGCCATTGACAGGATCATTTTACGAAAGTTTTCTGCCTGTCGTTCTTCAGTGCTTCTAAAATTTATTTTACTCAGCTTGGTTAATCCATCCACCATGGTGGCTATTTCTGTTCCGAGAAGAGTCTTAATTTCCTCGATGCTTGCATAAGTATCTTCCACGGTGTCGTGCAGAAGACCAGTAGCAACACAAATTTCATCCATTTTCATTTGGGTAAGGATATAGCTAACCTGTAAGGGATGAATCAGATATGGTTCTCCGGAAAGTCTCACCTGTCCCTGATGAACCTTAGCCGAGAATATATAGGCTTTTTCCACAAGAGAGACATCACCGGTTTTGGAATATGATTTCAGGTTTTCGATGATGTTATTTATCCGAACAAGAGAGGGCGTTTGGAATGGTGTTTTGCATTGGGACCATTCGTCTTTTATCTGATTGGATTTTTTAGATGTCAGGGGTAATAGTTCCATTTAAAAACAGAGAGTTAATTATGACTGAATGCCAACTTAGATTTTTTTATTAAAAAAGCCTTTGATATATTTTACTGTCTTCTCGCTATCTATCAACTCCATTTTTCCTGATTCTCGATATTTTACCTCCACCTTTCCCCTTTCAAAATTGCGGGAACCGATTGTGATCCGAATCGGGATACCAATCAGGTCGGCGTCCTTGAACTTTATCCCGGGGCGTTCGTCCCGATCATCAAAAAGCACTTCTATTCCTGCCTGGCTCAATTTATCATACATCTGGAAAGCAGCCTTTCGCAGGATTTCATCATTTATATTGATAGGAAGCATGAGAACCTGATAAGGAGTCAGGGCTTTGGGAAATATTATTCCGTCCTTATCATGATGCTGTTCAACCGCGGCAGCTACTGTTCTCCCGACTCCGATTCCGTAACATCCCATAACGATTAAGCTCTCTTTTCCGGCTTGATCTAAGTATGTGGCATGGAGACTTTTGCTGTATTTTGTTCCCAGTTTAAAGATATGACCAACTTCTATTCCTCTTCTCATGTGCAGGGGTTTTCCACACCTGGCACAAGGGTCACCTTCTTCTGCAGTCCGCAAGTCAGCAAATCGGGTTGTTTTAAAGTCGCGGGGCTCGTTTACATTCTTATAATGAACGTCCTTTCCATTGCCTCCAGTAACCATGTTTGTTGCACCTTTAAGGATGTTATCCGCGTAAACAGGGATATTGAGATCCAAAGGACCGGCAAATCCCCGGGGAGCACCCGTAACCTTTTCTACTGTATCGTCATCAGCGAGCAGCAAGTATTCGCAACCTAACAAATTCTTCAGTTTTATTTCATTGATTTCATGGTCTCCCCGCACCAGGACCGCAATGGGGCCTTTATCAGTATCGAATATAAGGGTTTTGATAAGATTGTCCGGGGTTATCCCTAAAAAATTTGTAACCTCATCAACAGTTTTTTGTTCGGGAGTATGGACCTTTTCTAAATTTTTCAGGCTTTCATTCTCGAGAAGTCCCACTGGTGGTTTAACTTCAGCCTTTTCCAGGTTAGCTGCGTATCCACACCCCTCACAATAAACAACCACATCTTCCCCGGAGTCGGCCAGGACCATAAACTCATGGGAGAAACTCCCCCCGATAGAACCGGTATCCGCTTCTACTGCTCTGAATTCCAAGCCACACCGCTCAAATATATTCGTATAGGCCTGATACATCTTATGATACGATTCTTCAGCTCCGGCTTCGTCCCGGTCAAAGCTGTAGGCGTCTTTCATTACGAATTCCCGGGCTCTCATTATGCCGAATCGGGGCCTGATTTCATCTCTAAACTTGGTCTGAATCTGATAAAGGGTTAAGGGAAGTTCACGATACGATTTAACTTCCCGGCGGATAAGGTCAGTAATAACCTCTTCATGGGTGGGCCCTAAGCAAAAATTCCGATTGTTTCGATCCTTAAAGCGAAGCAATTCCTTTCCGTATATGTTCCACCGACCGCTTTTTTCCCAGATTTCCGAAGGCTGAACCGCCGGGAGTGTTATCTCCTGTCCGTCAATGCTGTTCATCTCTTCGCGAATAATAATTTTTAATTTCTGGAGAACTCTTTGAGCCAGGGGAAGATACGAGTAAATCCCGGCCGCCAGCTTCCGGATCATTCCAGCCCGCAGCATAAGCTGATGGCTTGCAACTTCAGCATCAGCAGGAGTTTCCTTTAATGTGGGTATCAAAGCCTTGGAAAACAGCATTTATTTCTCCTTTTTCAATGACTCAACAGCTTCAAGCCATTCATAGATTTTTTTTGGGAAGGCTTCCCAAAGTAAGTAAATAAGGTTCTTCTCCAGTTAGTTGGAGAAGAGGGCTCAAGGATTCAGGGGGTCAAGGGTTTGTTTTCTTATATAAAGCATCCTAATGTAATTATCGGATTGGTTAAAATATGTCAGGGTTTCATTTTTTAAACGTTACCAAAGTTCTCAACTTCCTCTATCAACCGGTCTACGAGATCTTTGGTTGCTACCCGACCAATGGGTTGCCCCTTCCTGAAAAGCAGGCCGTAATTTTTTCCACAGGCAATGCCGACATCTGCCTCTCGGGCTTCTCCGGGACCGTTAACCACGCATCCCATGACGGCAATGGTTACAGATTTTTTGACTGTCATGAGATAACTTTCCAATTCTTTGACTATGGGCACTATATCTATTTCACAACGTCCACAGGTAGGACAGGATATAATGTCAGGACCTTCTGTTCTGAGTTTTAATGATTTTAAAATCCCATGCCCGACTTTTACCTCCTCAACCGGAGATCCGGTAAGGGAAACTCGAATGGTGTCACCAAGTCCTTCAGACAGGAGGATACCTATTCCAACCGATGACTTAATGGTTCCTCTTAACAAAGGTCCGGATTCGGTAATGCCAACATGAAGAGGGTAATTGGTCTTAGAAGCTATGCCACGATAAGCCAGAAGAGTAGAAAGCACATCAGAAGCTTTAAGCGATATTTTTATAAGATTAAAATTGTTTTTTTCCAGAAGGGTTATGTGCCGAAGAGCACTTTCCACCAGTGCCTGAGGCGTGGGATGGCCATATTTTTCAAGCAGGTCTTTCTCAAGGGATCCGGCATTTACCCCAATGCGGATTGGGATAGAATTCGTGGCGGCTTTTTTGACCACCTCAGCTACTTTCTGTTGACTCCCGATATTACCCGGATTTATCCGGAGTCCATCAACACCGGCATCGATAGACATAAGAGCGAGGCGGTGATTAAAATGGATATCGGCAATCAGGGGAATAGATATATGAGTCTTTATCGCTTCTAATTTTGCGGCTGCTTTTTCATCCGGGACAGCTACCCGAACAATTTCACATCCAGCTTCCTCCAGCTCCTGAATCTGAGCAACAGTAGAATGAGGGTCGCGGGTGTCTGTTTTGGTCATGGATTGAACCGAAATGGGCGCATCTCCGCCTACTGTTACATTACCTATTTTTAGCGCCTTAGTGGGATGTCTTTTCATGAGCAGGTATTTTTAAACTTCCAACCAGTTGTTTTATTCCCTTTAGTTTTTTATCCTGAAGATATTTTCCAATGCCTTCAATAATTTCTACAGATATTGCGGGATTGATAAAGTTGGCGGTACCCACCTGGACAGCCTGGGCCCCGGCAATAATAAATTCCAAAGCGTCACGAGCAGATGCAATTCCACCGCTCCCGACAACCGGTATGGAAACCGCCTGGGCAACCTCCCACACCATCCGAAGCGCAATAGGCTTGATTGCGGGGCCAGATAGTCCTCCGGTTATAGTTGCCAAGAGGGGTTTCGATGTTTCCACGTCAATGGCCATACCCAGGAAAGTGTTGACAAGAGATATGCTGTCAGCTCCTGAATCTTCTACGCGTTGTGCAACTTCAGAAATATTCCGGGCCTCAGGAGTCAGTTTCACCATCAGTGGCAATGGGGTAGCCTCTCGAACCCTCTTGGTAAGAAATCCTGCTTGTTGAGGGTCTTTCCCAAACATTATGCCTCCTGCTTTGATATTCGGACAGGAGATGTTGATTTCGACACCATTTATCCCTTCAACTTCTGAGAGTCGACGTGCAACCTTGACATACTCTTCAACGGTTTGGCCGAAAATATTGACTATTATGGCAACATCATACTGACGCAGTAAGGGTAGTTTTTCTTTGATAAAAGCATCTACGCCGATATTTTGAAGTCCGATGGAATTAAGCATTCCACCAGTCGTTTCAATGATTCGAGGAGGAGGGTTTCCTAAATGGGGATTAAGGGATAACCCTTTTACTATTAATCCTCCTAATCGATTTAAATCCATGTATTGACAGTACTCCAGCCCATACCCAAAGGTTCCTGAGGCGGCAATCACCGGGTTTTTCAGGGTTAGCCCCCCTGTGTTTGTGGATAAGTTTACCATTCTACTTCCCGGGCATCAAAAACCGGACCATCGATACAAACCCTTCCATAATTCTCAGGACTTGAGCTGGAACAAGAGTGATTACGGAGTTTAACTGCACAACCAAGACAAGCTCCTATACCACAGGCCATCCGGGACTCCAGAGAAACCTGACAGGGCAACCGGTATCGAGAAGCAATGCTTGCTACTGTCTGTAACATGGATGAAGGTCCACAGGTAAAACAAACATTATTATCTTTTTTTAAAGGATGATTCTCTAAAAAGTGACTGAAAAGTTCGGTTATTAATCCGTGATGTCCGTTACTCCCGTCTTCGGTTGAGACGTGTAAAAGAATCTCATTGTCCTGAAATTCTTTATGGAAAAGCAAGTGAGAGGCAGATTTTGATCCCATGAAGAGATGAATGGAGTGAATTTGGGTATCCAGCAATTTATAAATTAATGCCCGCAGGGGAACAATGCCCATTCCCCCGGCCACAATCAAAGCACCGGTGGTACGATCAGGAATTCTGAATCCGTTCCCTAATGGGCCCAGGAGTTCTAATTCCGCATCCGGACGGATACGTGACATTATTCGAGTCCCGTGTCCCACCACAGCATAAAAAATTTCTAACGAAATTCCCTTTAATGTTTTAACCTTATAAGCGGCAAAAGGACGGCGCAGTAAAGGATCGTAACCATTCCCAATCCGCAGCATTATGAATTGTCCTGGCTGAAGATAAAAATTTTCAAAGGGGCCTGATAAAACCATTCGAAAACAGAGAGGAGCTGTTTCTTGGTTTGAAACCACTTTGACATGAATATTTCTCATAACAGATATCTCGCCGGAGGAATTCGTCTATATATTTTATGGTTTTTTTGTTGTAGAGAGACTAAAAAACATGGTCAGTTCAAGTTTCAGGATTAAAGCACTCTCATCGGTATCTTTATAATAATTTGGTCTAATTTCTATCTGGCGGAAATCAAATTTATCGTATAAACAACGGGCGGGATAATTATGTTCACGCACCTCAAGGATTGCCCGTTTACTTTTTTTCTTAAATGAGTACTCCAAGGCAAAATAGAGTAAGGCTGTGGCGATTCCCTGACGTTGGCAGGAAGGATCGACAGCCAGATTTGAGATATAAGTCTCATTGTTGACCACCCATAAACAAATGTACCCTTGTACGGTTTTTTCCTCCCCCATTATTTTTTTTAAAAGAAAAACATAACTCTGGGGGTTCTCCAGTTCGCCTGTAAAAATTTTACGATTCCACGGGGCAGGAAAGGAAGAGCGTTCAATTTTCAGCACTTCTTCCATATCTTCAAACCCCATGAGTTCAATTTGAAAACAGTTCGAATCAAGGGCCGCCATTGTTTGGTTTTTTATTGAGTATTTCACTGGCCAGACAGATATTTTTTTGTCCCAGGGCCTGGATGTATTGAGCAAAATCGCTTAGAGATTTTTGATTGTGTTCGGCATCAATAACTTCGATCAGCATGGGGAGATTGAGGCCCGTTAATACTTCCACCTTTTCCTCTTTTAAGAAAGGCAGGCTCATATTGCAGGGAGTTCCACCAAACATGTCGGTAAGGATCAAAACCCCATCGTTGCCATCTACCTTTTTGATCGCCTTCGTTATTTCCTGGTTTATTTCATCTATGTCTTTACTGTAATTGATGGTAACCGCTGCAATCTTTTTGGTTTTTTTCCCGGCAATTTTCTCTGCGGCTTCAAGAAATTTTTCCGCCAGGCCAAAATGAGCAACAATAATTATTCCAGTCATGATAATATCCTCTCTTATTCTGTTTTTTTAGCTCTTATCGATGTCTCGGTGAAGAACATTAACGTTATAGATACC
>JAGHDE010000025.1 GCA_021160085.1 Pseudomonadota bacterium
CCCCAAACTCTTTCCATAACCGGGAAGATCATCAGGCGGAGAACCTTCCCCCATTAGATCCTGAAATAGTCCCCTTTGATCCAGCCGGATTTCTGGTAAGGAGTCTTGCCTACCTCATTGATAGAGTTGTACTGAGCTTGTTGAGTCTGCTGTTTTTCACTGTGGCTATGCTCGCTTTAAGAACGGGATTCTATATCCAGGTGGGAATTCCTGCCTGGGGAAAGCTTACCACTGCCCTTATGCTCACTTACATCGCAATGACCTTCATGAAAATAGCTTACTACACTTATTTTCACGGGCGCACTGGCCAAACTGTGGGAAAAATGGTATGTGGAATTAAAGTAGTGAATATTCACAAAGAAATCATAAGTTATCGGCGAGCTTTTTTACGGTGGATAGGCTACCTCATCTCCTCCTTAATTCTTTATATGGGATTTTTGTGGGCGGCCGTAGACAAAAAACACCAGGGATGGCATGATAAAATTGCGGGGACGTATGTTATTAATATCTAAACTGTTACTGATCGAGAAGTTGTTGTCCAAATTCGTTTTCGCTTTTTCCAAAAGGCTTACATAGTAATATTAATATAAGGAGGGGAACCATGAACGAAAATAATTCTTCTTCGCATCATTTTTCGCCATTTAGATTAATTATCAAAGGGGCTGTTTATCTCGTTGTTGTTGCTTTGATCTTCATTATCGCTTTATACGCTTCCCTCCCAGCCATCCTCTCTTCTGACTTGGCCTCCAGAAAAATCGTTGCCTATTTGTCTGAGCATCTGCAAAGGCCGGTTTCAATCGATTCACTGTCCTTTTCATGGACAAAGGGGGTCGCGGTTTCGGAATTTAAGATAGATAATAGAGATCAGTCCCCTTTGCTTAAGGTTGATGATTTCAGACTTCTTGTCTCCTGGATGGCCCTAACAGCAAACAAAATTGTGATTAAGAGCCTAAACATCGATGGAATAGAATTAGCTATCACCAGGGATGGATCCGGAAGAACATCTATTAGCGACCTTTTTGAACCCCCTGAAAAGGAGATGCCCGCAAAAAAGAAAAAGGAATTTTCCCCGGAAACTTTCCCCACCTTGTTCCTGGATGCTCACCTAAAGAGCGGAAACTTTACATTTATAGATCAGCGTCTCGATACCACTACCCGGCTAAGCAATCTAACTGCTGACCTTTCTATCCATTCCCTCACTGAGCCAATAGACCTGCTTCTGAAAGGCGATGTCATTCTAAATGATAAAGCGCCCGAATCCATTGAGCTAACCGGTAGTGCTCTCCTCTCTTCAGAGGGAAAATTTGATCCCCAGAAGGCAGAGGGAGGTCTGGAAATGAAGGCGAGTTTTGGCCGGCTGAGCGCATTTTTTGACCTGTCTAAATTTAGTGCCCCCGAGGAAGCAACCGGAGCAAAATTATCCTGCTTTCTCGATTTAAATAAGCTGACTCAGCTTGGAGCCGGCATCGTCGGCTTTCCTCCGGGTTTTTCCCTGAATGGACAACTTAAAACCGAGCTGGAAGCACGTGGTAATTTCCAGTCCCGAATATCAATCAACGGTGAAACCCGATTGATCGATCTATCAGTGTCAGGAGGGCCTTTCAAAGATACCCCGTTTAAACAACCGCACCTCGATTTTTTCCAGGATATTTCGCTCAATTTTGCTGACGATTTGATTGAAATTAAAGCCTTCAAGGTGACAAGTAACTTTATTAATCTTGCAACTTCAGGGACGATCAAAAATTTTCAGAACAAACCCAATATTAATCTCCTTCTTTCCAGTAATGGCAACCTTCATGAAATTGTCCGGGTTATAGGGAAAATGACAGCTTTACCATCGGATCTGTCAGCGGCAGGCACGATGGATATATCCTTATCCGGCCAGGGTGATCTTAATGAATTAACCATCAAGGGCAAAACCGTCTTTAAAAATCTGAAAATCGATTCCCCCCTTCTTAAGGGTACTCCTTTCTATGAAAGATTTTTAGAGCTTAACCATGATATTCTCTTCAACATCCCTCAAAACACACTTTCTATCAACTCTTTTACTATCCGCGGAGAATCTTTGAAGGCTGATCTCAAAGGAAAACTCGACAAAAAGAAGGATATTGATTTTAATCTCAAACTTGCCACGAATTTTGCCAATCTCAAGAAAAAATTTCGGGGGATACTACCGCCTTCTTTTCCGCGTCAGGGACAGATCATGTCGGAAATGATGCTTAAGGGAAATATGGGAAAATCTCTTTCCTTCACTGGTGAGCATACCATTGATGCTGCAACAGTTATCCTGTCCGCACCAGCATCAGACGATAAATCATCATCCTCCTCGATCACATTTTCGTTTCCCCGATTCAAGGTGTTTCATGATGCAGTGTATAATATCGAGGGAGATAATCTTGCGGTAAAGAAGTTAAAGGCAAGCTCTGATTTTTTGACCTTCGAAGGATCAGGTAATCTTTCTAACATTTCAACCAGGCCATTCATCAAATCTCAGATTGCCCTCCGGCTTGATATGCCGAAGACTCAGAAAGTATTGAGAGATCTTCTGCCGAAAGAATTGACCACCCAGGGAGAGGGGAACCTGAACTTTATCGGTGAGGGGTCCGCCGCCGCATCAGAGGAGACCCAGTTTTTGAGCACCTGGAACGGAGAAGGCTCTTTTGCTCTTGGGCTGCTTGACTATGGGGGCATAGGGAGACTGAAAGATCTTCACAGCACTGAGATTTCCTTAAACAAAGGAAGCTTAAACTTCGAGGTTGAATGCCTTCTGAATAATGGGCCTTCACAGTTTCAGGGCTTGCTCGATTTTAGCAAAACAAAACCGGAGATGAATATAAACCTGGATGGGAAAGATATTCAAATCTCGCAAGACATAAAGATACTGGGATATATTATTCCGATTTTGATCATTTCTCCCTCAGGAGAGCTTTCCGGGAAGGGGAATTTTTCGGTTCAGGCCTCGTGGCAGGGCACTGACTGGGCATCGGAAATCAGCAGAACCATAAATGGAAAAGGAAAATTGAGTTTGAATGATGGAATACTCAAAAGCGAGGATGTTTTATCACTTATACTGAAAGCCCTGGGACAACCCGAAACCCTCCAGTTCGAGGAGCTCCTGACCAATTTTCGCCTGGCAGATGAAAAAATTTACAATGATAACATTCAGGTAAATGGGGAAAGTTTGAAATTTGGCCTCCAGGGGTGGACGTCTCTCGTTTATGACCCTTCCCAAAAAGGGAACCCGATGGAATACACCGTTACCGGAGATGCTTTTGAAAAATCTCTGGGGAAAGATGCCCAAAAGATTTTATCTATTCTTGGTGGCGGGGAAACGACAGTCCCGGTTGGTATTGGAGGAACTGTGCAGAAACCGAGAATTTCCATAAAGATGCCCAAACCAAAAGACCTTCTCCAGGGAATCTTCGGCTCATTGCAATGAAGGTGATTTTTTAAAATAATATTCGCAGGTTAACATAAAATCTGGATTTATAAACCCTTAATATAATAAAAAAGGAGCTGTCAGCATAAGCAGATTATACGGTAATACCACTGGTTTAAAAACCAGCCACATCAAGCAGCTTGAACGTTTGTATCAACGCAAGATCCCTTCTAATCATGTTATTACTCTCGAGGCAGCCCGTCAGATAGCCGCAATTTCCTCGGAAACAAAACGCCAGGTAGGAGTTCTGATTGACCGGCGCGGGAAGGTAACCCACGTCATTATCGGGGACCATCAGGGGCTCTTTATTCCTGATCTTTCTGGTTATCGATCCTCGGCAACCCGCCTTCGGGGACTCCGCCTGGTTCATACTCATCTTAAACAGGAAGTTATTACCGAGGATGATCTGACTGATTTATCCCTGCTTCATCTTGACCTGGTCGCAGCCGTTGCAGTGGGAAAGGACGGCTTTCCGGGAAAGGTTTTTTTTGCTCATCTCCTTCCTGACAATATTCACCATGAACAATGGAGCTTGATAGAATATTCTCACCCCTCTCACATTACCCTTGATTTTCTTCAGCTAATTACTTCATTAGAAGAAGAATTTGATCGCAAACAGAGATCGCGGAAGTTTGATGAGGCATGGGAAAGAACGATTTTGTTGAGTGTATCCCAAAAGCCGGGTCCGGAGACAGAAGAGTCTATGGATGAGTTGGAGGAGCTGGCTCACTCCTGTAATCTTACGGTGTTGGATAAAATTATCCAGTATCGGTCCCGGGTTGATTCCCGGCATTTACTGGGGAGGGGCAAAATTCGTGAAGTGGTCATAAGGAGTCTTCAGTTAGGAGCCAGCCTTTTAATTTTTGATTGTGATCTCAACCCTGCTCAGATTAAGTCTCTTACCGACCAAATAGATATCAAAGTGATTGATAGAACCCAACTAATCCTGGATATCTTTGCCCAGCGGGCCAACAGCAAGGAGGGTAAAGTTCAGGTTGAACTGGCTCAGCTTAAATACCTTCTTCCCCGTCTGGCAACCAAAAACACTGCCATGTCCCGGTTAACCGGAGGCATTGGGGGGAGGGGGCCGGGAGAGACCAAGCTGGAAATCAACCGCCGAAGGGTGAGGGATCGGATAAACCGACTGGAAAAAGAGATCCGGTTGCTCCAGCAGAGAAGAGGAATAAAACGAAAAAAGAGAAAGAAGGAAGGGCTTCCGGTTGTTTCCATTGTCGGGTATACAAATGCCGGAAAATCGACCCTCTTAAACACCCTTACCCGCAGTGAGGTTAATGTGGAAGATCGGCTTTTTGCCACCCTTGATCCTGCCAGTCGCCGTCTTCGTTTTCCCAAGGATACCGAGGCAATCATCACCGATACCGTGGGATTTATTCGAGACCTTCCTCAAGATCTGGTAAATGCTTTTCGGGCCACCCTGGAGGAATTGAGCGAAGCAGATCTGCTTCTCCATTTGATTGACATAAGCAATGTCAATTTTGAAAAGCAGATGGAAGCATGCGAAAAAATACTCTCTGATTTAGAAATAGATCAGATTCCGAGAGTGCGGGTTTTTAACAAGGAGGACATTTTTCCGGACAAGGCCGCATTAAAAAAGCTTTGCCGGCGCTATGATGCAATCAGTGTCTCGGCCACCAATTCCGTTACCCTGATCGCCCTTACGGAAAAGATCGAAGCATTTTTTTTGAAACAGAAGGTTTCAAAAACAGCGCTTTTGCAAATGACATCTTTGGTTCAGGACTAAGCAGGATATCAGCAAAAGCCATTTCGCCTTATCTCTGTTTGATGTTTGGGTCAGGTAGGGATAATACCTCGCTTAGCCAGAATCTCAAAAGGAAGACCCCTGATCTGGGCGGCATCAGAACACATCCTCTGGTCAAAGCTTTTTCCCTTTATTGATCTGATTTCCGGAGAAAAAAGGCCGGTATCGGATTCTCGACCGATTATGTCGATATTGCCTTTATAGAGCTTTACCCGGTAAGTGCCGTTAACCACATCCTGGGTTGTTTTTATAAACGCATCCAGATCAGCCCTGAGGGGATGGTAAGCCATGCCGTGATAGACGAGGGAAGCCCACCTGGGCTCCACAATTTTCTTGAATTGAATTTCATCCTTGGTGAGACAGAACTGCTCCAGGTCGCGATGAAGTTTTAAAATGATGGTGGCAGCGGGGGCCTCATAAATTTCTCTGCTCTTGAGGTCCATGATCCCGTCCTCAAACATATCGATTTTCCCGATGGCGTGCTGTCCTCCAACAGTGTTTAACTCTGATATCAACTGGGCTAAATTTTTTTGCTGTCCATTAAGACTGATGGGTATACCCTTTTTAAACTCTATCTCGATGACTTCCGCTTCTTCCGGAGCTTTTTCCGGAGGTTGATACCACATCCAGATGTCATCGGGAAGCTCCTGATTGAGATCGACTGCTCCGCTGGCAATAGACCGGCACCAGATGGTTTTATCATCTCCGCCCTGGATGTTCTCGGTTACGGGCACTCCCCAGTGGCGGCAGAGTTTTTCCTCTTCGCCGCGAGTAAGGTCGAAGTCCCGGACCGGCACCAGAATGGCAAGGTTGGGAGCGAAGGTTTTGAAGACATTATGCATCCGGTACTGATCATTCCCTTTGCCGGTGGAACCCTCCATTATGGCGTCACACCCTTTTTCAACCGCCATTTCGGCAACCTTCCGGGCTATAATCTGACGGGTGATGGATGTTGAAACCGGATAGCCCAGGTAATCAGAATTGGCTTGAATAGCCCGGGAAAGCCAGACTTCGGTAAATTCTTCCTGCAGGTTTACTATAATGGGTTCGATCCCCAAAACCTTTGCCTTGTTTTGACTTTCAATTACTTCCTCTTCTCCCTGTCCAATATCAATGCTTATCGGTATGATCTCTTCGGCTTTGTACACTTGCCTGAGCAAGGGTACTGATAAGGAAGAGTCAAGCCCCCCGGAATAGGCGAGGGCAACTTTTTTTACTTTCGGAACAGGCGTGTTGTTAATTTTTTCGAGGATGGCTTCAATCTTCATCGGATTCTCCTTTTGCTTTCAATCGCATTGTCAATTTTGAATATTTTAGATATAAAAAAACTTCCTTTTTAGCAGAAATATTTTAATTAAGCAAATAAAAAACAATCTTTGTTAAATATTTTGACAAAATCTGTTGTCGCATTGGTGCAGTAATATTTTCATGCGTGGCCAGATGTCGAAGAAATGTCTCAATTTCATTCTTTGCAATATCCATTAGATGTTTTTTGTTGCCGTGAAATTTTATTATGTGCCGTACAATTTAGTCACAGTACATTCCATAGGTACGATACGCGTAATGATGATAGCGTATAACCTGGCGAACTTGTTTCATAAGTCGTAACTGAGAATCCGGTCTGAATTTTTGCTTGTTTTTCATGATAATGTGATACATTATTAACAAGATAGA
>JAGHDE010000243.1 GCA_021160085.1 Pseudomonadota bacterium
ACGATATTTATTCCCGGCTGTTAAAAGACAGAATCATATTTCTCGGAACACCAGTGGATGATACAATTGCAAACGTGATAATAGCTCAAATGCTATTCCTGGAATCTGAGGATCCGGATAAGGACATTTATCTTTATCTCAATACGCCCGGTGGCCATGTTACTGCAGGTCTTGCTATTTATGATACCATGCAATATATAAAACCGGATGTCTGTACTATCTGCATGGGACAAGCAGCCAGTATGGGCGCCTTGCTCCTTGCCGCAGGCACTTCCGGTAAGCGATATGCATTACCTCATTCGCGAATCCTGATACATCAACCTTTGGGTGGATTTCAGGGACAAGCCACCGATATTGATATTCACGCCAAAGAAATTCTTCGAATGAGATCTGAACTGGACAGCATATTTACCAAGCATACCGATCAGACCCTCGAAAAAATTCGCCAGGATACTGAGCGGGATTTTTTTATGACTGGCGAGGAAGCAAAGAAATATGGAATTATCGATAAAGTGATTGAAAAAAATCCTCATCAGGAAACTGATGAAACGAATCATGAATAAAGGAGAAATTGTCAGTGGCTAAAAAAGGTTCTGATAAATATAATAATCTTTTTTGTTCTTTTTGCGGAAAGAACCAGGAAGAAGTAAAAAAGTTAATTGCTGGGCCATCGGTCTATATTTGTGATGAATGCATAGAACTCTGCAATGACATCATCGCCGAGGAATATGAAAAAGAAGACGCTTCCCAAAAGCGAACAAAAATTTTAAAACCGGCAGAAATACATGAAGCCCTTGACGAATATGTTGTTGGCCAGAATCGGGCGAAAAAAATTCTTTCAGTTGCTGTTCATAACCATTACAAACGGATAGAAGTTAAATCTTTAACAAACGATGTTGAGTTACAAAAAAGCAACATCCTTCTTCTGGGACCTACCGGTACCGGAAAAACCTTGTTAGCTCAAACCTTGGCTCGTATCCTCAATGTTCCGTTCACTATTGCTGACGCCACCACTCTTACCGAAGCCGGATATGTAGGGGAAGATGTGGAAAATATTATTCTCAGTTTGCTTCAGGTTGCCGACTATGATATTGAACGAGCTTCAAAAGGAATTATCTACATTGATGAGATTGATAAAATTTCTCGCAAAACTGATTCTCCTTCCATTACCAGGGATGTTTCTGGAGAAGGAGTGCAACAGGCCCTCTTAAAAATTATTGAAGGAACATTAGCTAATGTTCCTCCCAAAGGGGGTAGAAAGCATCCTCAGCAAGAATTCCTTCAGATAGATACGAGTAATATTCTTTTTATCTGCGGCGGTGCCTTTAATGGGATTGAAGAAATTATAGAAAAACGTCTTGGGCACAGCACCATGGGTTTTACGGGAAAAATCATAAGCAAACAAAAACGAAACCTGAGCGAAATCCTGGCTAAGGCTCAACCGGAAGATTTGCTTAAATTTGGAATCATTCCTGAACTCATTGGCCGCTTGCCAGTAATTGCTTCATTAGAGGAGCTTTCTGAAAACGCACTGATAGAAATTTTAACCGAACCAAAAAATGCGCTCGTAAAGCAGTATCAAAAGATGTTTGACTTTGAAAATGTAAAGCTCCGCTTTACAGGTGGGGCATTGAAAACTATCTCCCAGGAGGCCATAACCCGCAAGTCAGGAGCTCGAGGTTTACGGTCTATTATGGAAGATATCATGCTGGACATAATGTACGACATCCCTTCACAACCAAATATTAAGGAATGTATCATCAACAAGGAGGCAACCCTTAAAAAAGAAACGCCTCTCCTCCTTTATGAAAAAGAAATAAAGTCTGCATAAAATTTATTACTAAGAAAAACAAAATGGCTCTTAAAACAATAAAAAACCGACCACCAAACACCGTACCGGCAGAAGAGAGGACTTATCCTCTATGACCCTTGAGGGATATTGTTCTTTTCCCTCATATGGTTATCCCTCTTTTTGTAGGTCGAGAGAAATCGATCAGGGCACTGGAAGAAGCACTCAACAATGATAACCTTATCTTTATGTCCTCCCAGAAAAAACCAACCACTGAAGAACCTGGTGAAGATGATATCTTTACCGTAGGAACATTAGGAGTTGTTCTTCAAATGCTCCGTCTTCCTGATGGCGGAGTAAAGGTTTTGGTGGAAGGCAACAGTCGAGGAAGAATCTCTCAATTCTTGAAAAATCCAGATTTTTTCCAGGTTACAGTAAAAAAAACAGGGGATGCTCTGCCGGTGATCACTTCCGAAATTGAAGCTCTGGTGCGCGGGGTTGATTCTGCTTTTAAAACATATGTCAAGCTGAACAAAAAAATTCCTTCTGACCTGTTGATATCTCTGGGCACAATTGATGATCCTGTTCAATTAACAGATACGATTGTTGCTAATTTAAGTTTAAAGATAGAAGACAAGCAAGACCTTCTAGAAACAGAAGACGTAAAGATAAGGCTGGATAAGCTTTACAATTTAATAAGGACAGAAATTGAAATTCTTGAAATTGAGAAAAAAATTCGCAGCCGGGTAAAAAAGCAGATGGAGAAAACTCAGAAAGAATATTATCTTACTGAGCAGATGCGGGCTATTCAAAAAGAAATGGGAGACAAAGATGAAGCCGCCTCTGAACTGAAAGAATTAGAGGAAGAAATAAAGAAGAAAAAGATGTCTCCTGAAGCCACGGAAAAGGTGAAGAAAGAATTTAAAAAGCTAAAATTAATGCCCCCTATGTCGGCTGAAGTTACCGTGGTAAGAAATTACATCGACTGGTTGCTTTCTTTGCCGTGGTATGAAAAAACTGATACTGAACTTAATATTGATAATGCAAAACGTATCCTTGAAGAGGATCATTATGGTCTTAAAGACCCCAAGGAAAGAATCCTTGAGTATCTGGCGGTTCAAAGTTTAGTAGAAAAAATCAGGGGACCGATTCTCTGTTTTGTGGGCCCTCCCGGGGTTGGAAAAACCTCTCTTGCCAAGTCTATTGCACGGGCAACCGATCGAAAATTTGTACGACTTTCATTAGGTGGGGTCAGGGATGAGGCAGAAATCAGAGGTCACCGTAGGACCTATATTGGAGCGCTCCCTGGTAAAATTATTCAGTACCTGAAAAAAGCAGGTTCCAACAATCCTGTCTTCTGCCTGGATGAAGTTGATAAAATGAGTGCTGATTTTCGTGGCGATCCCTCGTCAGCCTTGTTGGAGGTATTGGACCCCGAACAAAATCATGCTTTTAACGATCATTATATCGATGTCGATTATGATTTGTCGGAAATAATGTTTATTACCACTGCCAATAACCTGCCGGCAATTCCACCCCCTTTGCAGGACCGGATGGAAATTATTCGTCTGGCAGGATACACCGAAGATGAAAAGTTGAAAATAGCCCGGCTCTTTCTCGTTCCTAAACAGACCGAAGCTAATGGTTTGAATGAAAAAAATATCAGTTTTACTGATAATGCTATTCTTGCTATAATTCGAAGATATACTCGAGAGGCCGGGGTCCGGAATTTAGAGCGGGAAATCGCATCTGTATGCCGGAAGATCGCTAAAAAAGTGGTCCAAAAGGGGAAAGAAACTTCAGTTCGAATTACAGCCCACAATATCGCTAAATATCTTGGGGTCTATAGATTCAGATATGGAAAGACTGAAGACAGAGACGAGATTGGAATGACAACCGGATTAGCCTGGACTGAAGCCGGGGGAGAGCTTCTTGCAGTAGAATCAACTCTCATGGCAGGAAAAGGCAACCTTCTCCTTACCGGAAAATTAGGTGACGTGATGCAGGAATCAGCCCAGGCAGCTTTGAGCTATGTTCGTTCCCGGGGAGATCTCCTCGGTTTGGATGAGGGATTTTTCCAGAAAGTAGATTTTCATATCCATGTCCCCGAAGGCGCTATCCCCAAAGACGGCCCTTCAGCAGGCGTTGCCATGGTTACTGCGTTAGCCTCAGCCGCGATCAAGAAACCGGTTCGAAAAGACGTTGCCATGACCGGAGAGATTACTCTTCGGGGCAAGGTTCTGCCTATCGGGGGCCTTAAAGAAAAACTTATTGCCGCCTTGAGGGGAAACGTATCAACCGTAATAATCCCCCGGGACAATGAAAGGAATCTAAAAGAAATACCTTCTCGAATACGAAATGATCTGGAAATAGTTTTGGTAGATCATGTCGATGAGGTGCTCAGAAAAGCGCTCATTCTTGATGATCCTGATACATTTTTAAAAAATCAGATTAAAGACAATAAAGATTTTTTCCCGTTGCCAAAAAATCCAGTTGCAGAAATGGTTACTTAGTAATATATTAGAGTATTGTAAAAATTTGGGCGGATAGCTCAGTTGGGAGAGCGCCGGCCTTACAAGCCGGATGTCGTAGGTTCAAGCCCTATTCCGCCTATTCAATTAAAAAAGAGAGGTTAGCCAAAATCGGTTAACCCCTCTTTTTTTTCGTGCTGCCCTTTTATTTTTTTTACCTGAATTCAATCACACCCTGCTTTTGTGTTTTTGTATGTGTGTCCGCAACCTTTCTCTTTGCAACATACTTACCCCTGCCACCTGAAATAACTCGTTACAAGCCAATCTGTGCGGTCTCAGGGGGTTTAATTCAACCAGTTCCAAAAGGAACTTCTATCAGGCACCTTTCCGGATTTTTCTGTTCCTTTTTTTTGCTAACCTCGGCTTGAAATGATTACATCCTTCATCAGGATTCTTGTTTGTCAAGAAAAAAGATTTGCCCCCCTTACCTTTGCCAGCATTACCTTTGAAACGGGAA
>JAGHDE010000200.1 GCA_021160085.1 Pseudomonadota bacterium
GTCTATTATGTATTGAAGGAACAGCGGACTCATAGTCTTGAGTTTACATGCAGGCACAAGAACGGTAGTGAAGTTATTTGTATGATTAGAACTTCAAGAATCGGCAAACTCTTAAAGGAAAGAGCAATTGTTGCTACTTATGAAGATATTACCAAGAGTAAGGCAGCGAAAAAAGAACTTGTGCAAAGAGAGAAATATCTCTCTCAGATCATGCAGGGGAGCACCATACCTACATTCGTCATAAACAAAGACCATACTGTAACCCACTGGAACAAGGCTATTGAGAAACTTACGGGGAACACCGCGGAAGAGATCGTCGGAACAAAAATGCATTGGAAAGCCTTCTACGCAGAAGAAAGGCCGATTATGGCCGATCTGATTGTTGATCAGATGCAAGAGGAAAATCTGAGAAAATATTACAGTGATAAAGGGCGCAAGTCGTCCCTTATAGAAGGTGCATACGAAGCGGAAGATTTTTTCCCTAATATAGGAGAGGGCGGCAGATGGCTTTACTTTACCGGTGCTCCCATTGAAGGGCCCGACGGAAATATCATCGGCGCCATTGAGACACTGTGGGACACGACCGACACCAAGCTCCTTCAGGATGGGCGTGTAAAACACATCCATCAGCTTTCGAGTCTGTGGAAGATTACAAGCGCCCTGACTGAGTCACTGGATCTTGAGGAGAGCCTTCGCGCGGCAGTAAACGGGATTATTGCCAACCTGGATGTCGATAGCGCCGGGATCTACCTGAAGGAAAACAATTCGGGTTTCCGCGTAGCCTGTTCTGCCGGGTATTCCGAGGGCTTTTACCAGAAGGGAAGCGAACCGGGTCCTGACAGCGTTATTGAAGATGTAGCATGGAAGGGCGAAAAGATCATCTTTGAGGATGTAACCGTTGATAATGCCCCTTACCCGGAATTCGTATTGAATGAGGGATTGAAATCGGCAGCATATATTCCGTTAGCCTCGAAAGAGGGGGTCTTTGGCGTAATAAGAATTTCAAGTCACAACTCACAGCAATTTTCAGATGATGACAAGAGCCTCTTTGAGATCATCAGCAATCGTATTGCCGTGGCAATAGAGAATGCCAGGCTTCATCATGAGACGAAGATGTTTGGTCAGAGCCTGGAATTGAAGGTAAAGGAAAAGACGGCGAAGCTGGAGGATTCATATCGTGAGATAAGGAAGTCAGAAGAGAGGTACCGGACCATGTTTGATGCGGATCCTAATCCTATTATTATTGCCGACAGGAAGACCCTGCAAATTCTGGATGTCAATAAGACGGCTCTTGACTGTTACGGTTATACACGGAGTGAATTTTTAAACATGTCCTTCCTGGATCTTGCGGATCTGAGAGACAATGAGCTGGTTAACTGTTTGAAGAGAACCTCCTTGAATGAGTCCTGTTCCTTCCCGAAAAGAATACACAAAAAGAAGGACGGTCTGCCATTTTATGTGAATGTCCATATCCGTTCTGTTCAGTTTATGGGAAGAGGCGCCTTGATAGCCAGTACCCCTGATGTAACTGAAAATGTTCAAAAAGAATCGCAGTTGATTCAGGCCAGCAAGATGGCAACCCTGGGAACCATGGCTTCCGGCATGGCCCATGAAATCAATCAGCCACTCAATGTGATCCAGGTATGCTCGGATTTCTTCGTTAAGATGATAAACAGAGGTGAAAAAATAAAAGATGATGACCTCTACACAATGGCCGAAGAAATTGGCACGAATGTCCAGAGGGCAGCTCAAACAATAAAACATATGAAGGATTTTGCCAGGCAGTCGGAGGTAAAGAGTGATCGTTTGGATATTAACAAACCTATTGCCGACGTCTTCAAGATACTGGGCCAGCAATTGAGGGTACACAGAATAGAAGTGAATCTGGATCTGGCCGAAGACTTGCCTCCCATCATTGCGGATCATAACAGACTGGAACAGGTCTTTATCAACCTGGTGACAAATGCCATGGATGCCCTGGATGGAAAGGAAGCCAGATCAGGGGACAGAAAATGGAAGAAGGTCTTGAAGATCAGATCTTATCAGGAAGATAATTACGTTGTTGTAACGGTTTATGATAATGGAACAGGGATTCCTGAAGACATCAGGGATAAAATATTTGAGCCCTTCTTTACCACCAAAGAGATTGGAAAAGGTACCGGACTGGGCATGAGTATCAGTTACGGTATTATCAAAGATTATGGTGGAACCATTAAAGTAGAAGGTGACCCGGACAAAGGCACTACCTTCAGATTGGATTTTCCCGCTGCAAGGAAAATATGATGGTAATGGAGATGGACAAACTTTTATTGGTAGATGATGAAGAGGCGATTGTTCGCGTCCTTTCTATTTCACTGAAGAGTGATGGTTATACCGTTATTCCTGCATATAGCGGCAAGGAGGGGCTGGATAAGTTTGTAAAAGAATTTCCCCCTATAGTCCTTACAGATCTAAAAATGCCGGGAATGAGCGGACTTGAACTCTTAAGAAAAATAAAAGAGTTGAATCCTGATACAGAGGTTATTGTCATTACGGGACATGGAGATATGGATTCTGCTATAGACGCCCTCAGAAATGGTGCTTCTGACTTTATTAATAAACCTGTTAGAGATGAAGCATTAGCGGTTGCATTAAAAAGGGCAAAGGAAAAGATTAGAATCAGAAAGCAACTAATGGCATATACAACGGATTTAGAGCATATGTGTCGGATTGCCACAGAGGAGGTAAGGAGAAAATCTGAATTTCAGGATAAAATGATAACCAGTTCTAATGATGGTATCGTGGCTACTGATGAAAATGGAGAAATAATTATTTTCAATCCCGGTGCGGAGAAGATATTCGGCTATTCTCGTTTTGAAGTTGTTAGGAAAATGAAGCTTGATGATCTGTATCCTGCAGAAATTGCAGAGGAATTCAAGCAGGGCTTTCGTCGAAAACGGGATAAAAAGGGGTTTGGCTGGCAGGAAGCTGATATCGTGGGCAAAGATGGCAATAAAGTGCCCACACGCCTTTCAGGGACCCTTCTCTATGAAAAAGATGAAGTTATAGGTAGTGTTGGCTTTTTTCAGGATCTCAGGGAAATAAAACGCCTTCAAAAAGAGCTCGTCAACTCTGAGAGATTGGCTGCTATTGGACAGACTGTGGCACAGCTTGCGCACTACATCAAAAATATTCTCACGGGACTGAAGGGTGGAACATATATCGTAAATATTGGCCTTGACAAAAATGACACAGATAAGCTAAGAACTGGCTGGAATATGGTACAAAGGAACGTTGGTCGGATATCCTATCTTGTTATGGATTTGCTCACTTACTCTAAAGAACGCGAGCCCGAGTACCAGGATTGTTTCCCAAATGATATTGCGGAAGATGTATGTGAACTTATGGAGTCCAGGGCAACACAAAATCAGATTGATTTTATAAGAGATTTTGATCCGTCTGCAGGTAAGGTCTGTATGGATCCGAACGCTGTTCATCGATGTCTTCTTAACCTGGTTTCTAACGCCATTGATGCATGTCTTTTTGATCTCAATCTGGAGAAAAAATGGCAGGTTCGTGTAAAAACCAAACAGATGGATAATGTCATTAAATTTGAAGTAACGGATAATGGTCTGGGCATGAGTGATGAAGTTAAGCAGAAGCTCTTCTCCGCTTTTTTCAGTACAAAAGGAGGCAAGGGCACAGGCCTCGGTTTACTCGTTACCCAAAAACTAATTCAGGAACATGGTGGAAGAATAGAAGTACAATCCGAACCGGGGAAGGGTTCGACATTCACAATGCTTTTTCCGTACAGAAAGCCTGAAAAAGAAGAACTGCATTAACCGAATCGGTAATTTTAAAACATAAGGGGGTTTGCTATGGCGAAAAAGATACTTGCTGTTGATGATGATCCTGATATCGTTATTTTTGTCAAAACTGTTTTGGAAGAGAATGGTTATATCCCCTTGATAGCAAAAAATGGTGA
>JAGHDE010000129.1 GCA_021160085.1 Pseudomonadota bacterium
GTGCACGAGCAAGCCCTCTTAGCGGTTGAAGAAGCCGATATCATTATTTTTCTCACTGATGGACGAGAAGGCCTTACTCCAGCCGACACGGATCTCTTAAATTTTCTCCGCACCATTTCCAAACCAATTTTTTATTGCATCAACAAAGTAGACGGGCCACGCCAGGACGATAACATCGTAGATTATTATCAGACCGGTATAGATAGCTGGTATCCAATCTCAGCCAAACACAGCCGCGGAGTGTGGGAACTGATGGATGGAGTGACAAAGATTATCCCGGAAAAAACTCCTTCACCAAAAGATGAAAATATCATAAAAATTGCGCTCCTGGGACGGCCAAATGTTGGCAAGTCCTCCCTGGCCAATCGAATCTTAGGCTATGATCGGGTAATTGTAAATGAAACCCCCGGAACAACCAGGGATGCTATTGATACACTCTTCACCTTTAACGGGCAGAAATATACCATCATTGACACTGCCGGCATTCGACGAAAGAGCCGGATTGGATTGACGTTAGAAAAGTATTCTGTTACTGAATCATTACGCGCTCTCCGGCGATGTGACATTGGTCTGGTTATTATTGATGCTGAGGAAAGAATAACCGAACAGGATGTAAAAATTGCCGGTCAACTATATAAAAGGGAGAAGGCCTGTCTGCTGGTGGTTAACAAATGGGATCTTATCCAGAAGGACAACTCCACTCCGGGGTGCTTTGTCAAAAACATTAAAGACAAAATGAAATTCCTTGATTTTGCTCCCATTCTGTTTGTTTCTGCGCTTTCAGGCCAGAGGGTGACGAAAATATTAGAAAAGGCCCAGGATTGTTTTACCCAATTTCAAAAAAGAATCGGGACCAGTGATCTAAACCAGACCTTAAAGAGATAGTGAATGAATACCCACCCTCCCGCTATCACGGAAAACCAGTCAAGCTTTATTATCTATCCCAGGTAGACATAAAACCGCCAACATTTGTTTTCTTCACCAACAGCCCTCAAGCAATCCATTTTTCCTACGAACGATACCTGGCCAATCAGCTCAGGGCTGAGTATGGGTTTGAAGGAACCCCCCTTCGTCTCTTCTTCAGGAAACGAACCCGAAAGAAAACGGAAAATACAATAGCTTTGCAAAGGTGACCTTTTTACAAAAGCGTACCTTTCACATACCTGACCCCATTCCGGAATATCTCGATTCCTAACCCCTCTTCCGATAAGGAGCGGCCTTTGCGCCTTAATTCTTCCTTTTTCCGGGTCCAGTCGGGATGATTGGTTGCGTGATTATACCCTTCCGGATGGGGCATCAGCCCCAGAATTCTTCCCGTCGGATCGCAGATCCCGGCAATATCTCTGAGTGAGCCATTAGGATTAAACGGAAATCTACCCTCAGCAATTTCGCCTTCGGGAGTGGCATATTGGAAAACCACGAGTTTCTTATCAAACAACTGCTTAATAACCGCTTCTTCGGCAAAAATTTTTCCTTCCCCGTGTCGGACGGGCAACTCAATCTGTTCGATACCCCGGGTGAACACACACGGAGTATCCAGTGTTTTCAGACAAACCCAGTCATCCCTGAAGTTACCGCAATCATTAAATGTAAGCGCCACTTTACGGGAGGTATAGTCCCCGTCAAAACCGGGAAGCAGCCCAAGATTGACCAACACCTGAAATCCATTGCAAATTCCAATGATGAGTTTTCCATCTTTTAGAAACTGTTCAATCTGGTCTCCGATGTTGTATTTTAAACGGTTTGCCAAAATCACCCCGGCTCCATGATCATCACCCCAACTGAACCCTCCATCAAACACCAGCAGATGATAATCAGTTAAAGATGAGCGCCTTCCAAATTCATCGCCCTTGATGAGTTCATTAACATGAACCCGGTCTGATTCAGCTCCTGCAATTTTTAAAGCATGATCAGTTTCATAATCGCAGTTTATACCGTAACCGGTTAAAATTAGTGCCTTAACTGTTTTCATACCATTGCCCCAAAAGTTTTCTTCCACACCTCTTTTAATTCAGAGATATTCAAATCTACTATTTTGTTCCTTCCAATGCCTTGAATTACCAGTATCGGTTTTTCAGTTACTTTCCCAATACAAGCGTATGGCAAATTTCCCAAAATGGTCTCAAACCTTTCCCTGTTCTCGGGAGCAATGGTCACAATAAACCTCCCCCCGCTCTCCGAATAAAGAACCGAATCATCAGCACTGCCTTCACCCACCGGCACTCTATCCAAGTCAACCTCCATTCCCAAACAGGCGGCCATGGCCACAAACGCAAGATGCACTCCCATACCACCCCGGTAAATCCCGTGGGCCGAAGCCACCACTTCCTCGTTTACAGCCTGGTTCAATGCCTGATAACGAGGCATCACCTCATTTGGAGCTATCTTCGGAACATTAAGGCCTGTATATCCAAACCTTTCATAATATTCTGAACCTCCTAATTCATTCTTTGTATCTCCTAATATGTAAACCAAATCTCCCGGGAGCTTTGCATCCATGGTAACAGACCGGCGGATGTCGTCAATGACTCCGGTGGCAGTAAACTGAAGGGTGGGCAAACCAGATATCTTGTGCGTCTCGCCATATCGCCCCTTTAAGTTTCCATCAATATACATGCTGTCTTTTCCTGAAAGCAGGGGGACTCCAAATTCCAGACAGCAATCCTTAAGAGCCCGGTTAGCTCTGACCAGTTGAGCGGCTTTGTATTTGCCATCAGGGTTGGAAACCGGATGATACTGAATATCAGGCCAGCAGAAATTATCCACCCCGGCAATGTTGTCAAGGTTGACCCCCACAGCTATCAGCCTCCTTATTGCTTCATCGATTGTAGCGGCAACCATGTGGTAAGTATCGATTGTGCTATAGGTGGGGTTAACCGCCTGAGTAGCAGCCAGACCTCGATTAGAAGTCAGAACCGGACGGATAACAATCGCATCACTCACCACATCTCTCTCTTTGCCAATTAGAGGTTTAATAACACTTCCCCCCTGGACTTCATGGTCGTACTGTCGAATGATCCATTCTTTGCTCGCAATATTCGGCCGTGATAACATATCAGCAAGCAAACTATTGTGGTCTTCGGGTTCCTCAATTACGGGTTCTTTCAATCCCCGCAATTCCGGAGATGCCCATTCGGCCTCAAATTCCCACTGGGGGAAATCCGACTTCAAAAGCTGGGTATTGACATAGGCACAGCTCTTGCCGCCAAACAGGATGTTGATTTTTCCGGAATCAGTATAGGTGCCAATCACCGTGCTTTCCACATCATGCTTGCGGGAAAGCTCCATAAACCTTTTTTCATGCTCTGGTTTGATTGCAACGGTCATCCTCTCTTGAGATTCAGAAACCCAGATTTCCCAGGGATCCAGACCGGCATATTTGAGAGGAACCTTATCCAGATGAACCTCACAGCCGTTGCTCAAAAGGCTGCTTTCTCCTATGGATGAAGAAAGACCACCGCCACCATTATCAGTAATATAAGCAATCAGTCCTTCATCTCTTGCTTCTATCAGAAAATCAAGCATCTTTTTCTGGGTGTACGGATCCCCTATCTGGACGTGTCCTGCCGGCGTACTTTCGCTGAATACCTCGGAGGCGGCAGTAACCCCATGGATTCCATCCTTTCCCACTCTGCCCCCGGCCATAATAATAAGATCACCTTTACTCGTCGTCTTTTTTTCGCTCGGCCGGCCCATAATGCGGGAGGGCATAATACCGAATGCGGTCACAAAAACGAGGCACTTTCCCAGATAACTTTCGTGGAAAAACAGATTTCCATAGGGAGTTGGAATACCGCTTTTGTTCCCTCCGTCTTTAACACCCCTGATAATGCCGTCCAGAAGCCGACGGGGTAAAAGACGGGGTTTCAAGTCGCCACCATACTCCCGGGGGCCAACGCAATAGCCATACATTCCCATGATCAGCTTTGATCCTAAACCCGTTCCCATCGGGTCACGATAGACCCCCACAATGCCGGTAAGTGATCCACCGTAGGCTTCCATGTTGGAGGGGCTGTTATGGGTCTCTCCGGTAATTGTATAATAATGCTGCTCGTCGAACCGGCCCACCCCGGCATTATCCCAAAGGACTGAAACCACCCAGGACTTTTTCTTCTGAATTTCCAAAGTAGGATCTTCGATGCAGGTTTTAAAAAGATTGTCGATAAGTTCTGTTTTTCCGGTTGAGAGGTCTTTGTAATGAAAAAGTCCTTTGAAGGTATTATGGTTGCAATGATCAGACCGGGCCTGAGCAATATATTCCAGTTCGACATCAGTAGGTTGATCAAGGCCCACCTTTATTCTCTCGTCCCGCACTTCCTGCCGGAGAAAATAATCTCTTATGGTAGGAATGTCCCGGGGGTTCAGGGCCAGGTTTCGCTCATTGCTTACCTTCATCAACTCCTCATCGCTGGAAACACTGATAGAAGCAACCGCTGGTTCATGCTTCAACACTACTTTGGGAACGCGGACACCCATACTTTCCCTCAGCTTCCTTTGGCTCTTTTCAATAACCTCCCACTGCTGGACGAGTTCATTGGCGAGCGACTCCCGGGCTATCAATGCAACTTTCCCCCGATCCAGATTTTTCCCGCAGACACAATAAAGTTTGGATGTATAACAGGCATCCCCTTCCCGAAATGGAAGCTTAAGATAATCTTCTATAGCTTCTGCGGCGGTGCTTCCGGCCGTATCCCTCACTCCGGGGCGATATCCAACCCAGATTGCCCAGTCAAACTCAATATTCAGGGGTTCAAAAGATGAAATATGAGTCACAGGATTAGTGAAAATATTTGTTTGGATTTCTTTCATCTGCTGAAAATCGAGGGGCGCATCAATTGTAATAATGTTTATCAGCCGCACCGATTCCAGATCAATTCCGAAATAATCACGGGCCTGAATCTTGATAGATTCTCCTTCAGCATCAAAAAGATCGGGTTTGAGAGCAACTTCCAGCCGCTTTGCCATAACTTTTTGCCCCTAATATCGTCAATAAAAAACAGTTCTGACCATTGAAAAAACCGGTTCCTGAAAATTCTCGGTTAAGCAATTTTATTGATCGTCAGAATAAATGTCAAGATTTGTTATTATCATCAGCCAGGCGCCATTAAAGTTGCACTAATGGAAATGTTCTGTTAATCTTTAATCGATTTAATGAAGCAAGCAGTTAAAATTTCGATAAGGAACCCTGTCATGATTGCGCCACTTCATGACCCCTCGAAAGGCATCCTGAGAGTTGCGGGTCTTATGTCGGGGTCAGGAACCAACATTAGAAAAATCATTGAACACCAAAAAAAAATGGGGGGGGGTGAAAAGGGCTCGCCATTTGAAATTGTTGTTCTCTTCAGCGATTCCTGGAACAGCAATGCCCCACAAATCGGAAAAGAATTTGATATCCCGGTTGTAATAAGGGATATTGGAGCATTTTATACCGAAAGGAACAAAAAACGAAGCGACTTGACCATCCGGCCTGAATTCGACCGGCAAACAGCAAAAGTCCTTTCATCCTTTGGAGTCAAGGTTGCCGTTTACGGCGGATATATGAGTATTGCCACCTATCCTTTGATCGACGCTTTCATGGGAATAAATGTTCATCCTGCTGACCTTTCGATTGATGAAGGCTGCAAACGAAAATTTACCGGAGATCACGCGGTGCGTGATGCCATCATGGCAGGCGAGAAAACCATAGCCGCCTCTACTCATATTATTACCAGGGAAGTTGACCAGGGGCCGATTTTGATGATTTCTTCCCCCCTCCCGGTGATCAAAAAAAAGGAATGGAATCTTTCTCAACCAGCGGATTTAAAAAAAGCGGAAGAGTTTAACCAGGAAGAACTAAAGGTAAAAGGAGACTGGATTATTTTTCCTGAAACCATCGAATACCTCTCCCGAGGCCGATATGGTAAAGATGACCGCGGTCTTCTTTACTTTGATGGAAACCCCATACCTAAAGGTCTGCGGTGGGAGGAAAGTTTGAAATTAGAAACTGGAAATTAGGGTATTATTTTCTGTTTTTTGCAAGTTCGGGTTTTCAGCTTTAACTCATTAATAATAAACAATAATTCGTAAAGTTTTAGCCAAACTATTACTAAAACTAAAAAGGTAAAAAAATCATGACCATCAGTTACAAAAAGGCCGGGGTTGATATCCAGCTTGGGGATGAAGCCTCGCAAATCTTGTATGAAGCTGCCCGACAGACCTGGTCCAACCGATCCGGCCGGCTCGGAGAAGTAATCACCCCTTTTGATGACTTTACCGGCATCAGGATGATCGATGTGGGAAATCTTCCAACCGGAACATTTTTGGCAATGGGGTTTGACGGTGTGGGAACCAAGGTGGAGATTGCCGAAAGGTTAGCCAAACATGATACCATCGCCTATGACCTGTTGGCTATGGTCTGTGACGACGCCGTGATTAGAGGAGGAGAACCGGTTTTGGCAGGAACGGTTCTTGACGTCAACACATTGGGCAAGGAAGATGGTTCATTCCTTGACTTTATCCGTCAGCTGGCAAAAGGATATTGTGATGCTGCCAAAGAGGCACAGGTTGCGGTTATCAACGGCGAAGTTGCCGAGTTAGGAGTTCGTGTCAGCGGATCTGGCCCTTTCAACTATAATTGGGGTGCCGGCATTGTCTGGTTTGCCCGACAAGACCGAATGTTTACCGGATTCGAAATTGAAGCAGGGGATAAATTAGTTGCTTTACAGGAAAAAGGATTTCGGTCTAATGGGCTTTCCCTGGTCCGCCAGATTCTGTCCAGCCATCTGGGAGAAGACTGGCATACCCAATCCTGGAAAGGAAAAAATATAGGCGATTTTGTTCTTACCCCTTCCCGAATATACACCCGGGCGGTTATAGATATGACCGGGGGAGTTGAGGCAGAACCCCGGGCAAAAATTAATGGTCTGGCACATATTACCGGAGGAGGGGTTCCCGGAAAGCTGGGACGCATCCTTAAGCCCAGAAAATTGGGCGCCTCCATAGAAGACCCCTTCTCTCCGGAAGATATTGTTCTCCATTGTCAGCAATTAGGCAATGTTTCTGATGAGGAAGCCTACCGAACCTGGAACATGGGACAGGGAATGGTTGTTGTTACCCCTGAGCCTAAAGAAGTGATTGCCATTGCGAATGAACATAATATTGAAGCAAAGATAATCGGAAGGGTGACCAGCGCCCCGGGGATTTCCATTGTCAGCCAGGGATCGTTTCAAAAAAACAAGCTTCTCAAATTTTTCTAAAAATTTAAATGCTTAGCAGTTTCTATCCATTGATGATCTGCAAAGAGCAACAAGATTCTCGAAAGATTTTTTTATTGAACTGATTTTTTTGTTAATGTTTTACTGAAAGTATGATATTAAAAAAGTAATTTGTTAACAATGATTAAGCGGGGCGTAGCGCAGCCTGGGTAGCGCACCTGAATGGGGTTCAGGGGGTCGGAGGTTCAAATCCTCTCGCCCCGACTAATAATTCAACTACTTAGTCGGATAGAAAAACAGAAGATTTTAAAGCCTTGTTCCGCACCATTATTCGTAATGAGTCCACAATCGAATTACCTTAACTGCTTTTTTATCATCAAAAATTTGATAAACTAATCGGTGTTGTATGTTTATCCGACGGGAATAGGCCCCAGACAAATCGCCTAATAGATTTTCAAAAGGTGGAGGAGTCTGATAAGGATTTTCACGAAGGATATCCAGCAATTGTTCAGCTTTCGACCGCAAACCAGCAGAAGATAATTTCTTAGCGTCTTTTTGAGCCTGCTTTGTAAAAACGACTCGCCAATTCACCAGTCAATATCCTCTTTACACTCGTCAATTGGGATGGCTAAACCTTCACGAATTGTTTCGCGCATTCCAGAAATATTCAGCAGATAAAGAGTTTCCTGTATGGATCGCCAATCATCCTCTGAAATAAGCACCGCCCTGCCACGCTTACTCGTTATAATAATTGGCTCGTGGGAAGATGCTGTTTCATCAATAAGACGATAAAGCTTTGATCTTGCTTCAGTTGCTGTTAAAGTTGGCATAATTGCCCCCCTAAATTTTAAGAATTTACATATATTATATA
>JAGHDE010000176.1 GCA_021160085.1 Pseudomonadota bacterium
CTCATTAATATAGCAATATAGCTTTTTTATTTGTTGAAAAACTACTAATTTACAGAAATTGTAATTAAAACCTTTTGTTCGTCATTATTGCAAGATTTTTTTTACTTTTTCAGCAAGTTTTGTCCAATTTTCAGAATCCTGAAAAGGTATATAAAGCTTGTGGTCGGGGGTAAATCTTAAATTATCTTTTTGATTTTGAATCAATCCAAGAATTTTTTCTAAAGATATATCCGCTTCGGGATGGAATGCAAGTATTATATCATTGTTTTTGCAATCGAGGGTGGTAATCAAATATTTTTTCAGAATCGGTTTAATACTGGAAAGCAGCAATAAATTTTTTGTCTCTAAGGGGAGAGAGCCAAAGCGATCCCGAAGTTCATTTTCCATATCCGGTATTTCTCTTTCCTCTATTCCCCCCGACAGCTTTTTGTAAAATCCCAGGCGCTGTTGAATGTCGGGTATGTATGACTCCGGAATATAGGCGGGAATCTGCAGACGAATTTCCGGGTCCACCTCAGGAACTATTTTCTCCTTTTTAATCTCCTTTACTGCTTTTTCTATGAGTTGATAATAAAGTTCAATTCCAACTTGCGCCATATTGCCAGACTGGGAAAGCCCCAAAATGTTCCCCCCTCCCCTAATTTCCAGATCATGGTTCGCCAACCGGAAACCCGACCCTAACTCACTTAATTGAGAAATTACCTTGAGCCGCTGCTTAGCTTTTTTGGTGAGGAGCTGTTCTTTTGGAATCAAAAAATACGCGAAAGCCTGATGGTTAGAACGTCCAACTCTGCCCCGAAGTTGATAGAGCTGGGCCAATCCCATTCTGTCAGCCCGATTGATTATAATGGTATTGGCATTAGGAAAATCCAATCCCGATTCAATGATTGATGTGCAAAGCAGAAGGTTGATCTCTCTTTTATGAAAAGACCACATCACTTTTTCCAATTTTTTTCCCGGCATCTGTCCGTGGGCAATTTCCAGACGAGCTTCGGGGACTATTTTTTGTAAGAACCCCGCCATTGCTTCAATTTTTTCCACCCGATTATGAACAAAAAAAACCTGACCGTCCCGCATAAACTCTCTAATAATGGCTTCCCGGATGACTTTTTCATCAAAATGACTGAGATGGGTTTTTACTGACAGTCGCTCTTCGGGTGGGGAGTTAATGATGCTTAAGTTGTGAATATTCAAAAGAGAAAGCTGAAGAGTTCGGGGAATTGGGGTGGCGGTAAGGAGCAGGACATCAACCAGCAACCGCAGGGTTTTAAATTTTTCCTTATGCTTCACTCCAAACCGGTGTTCTTCGTCAATTATAACAAGACCCAACTCTTTAAACTCGATATCTTTCTGAAGGATCCGGTGCGTTCCAATTAGAATGTCGACCTTCCCCCTTTTGACTGACTGGATGATTTCTTTTTGTTCTCGCAGGGTTTGGAAACGACTCAGCATGGCGATGTTTACCGGAAAGTCGTGGAAACGAAGACGGAAGGTTTGATAATGCTGATGAGCCAGTATGGTGGTGGGAACCAAAACCGCTACTTGTTTATTGTCCATAACCGCCTTAAAGGAAGCCCGCAGCGCTACCTCGGTTTTTCCATAGCCTACATCTCCGCATATCAATCGATCCATCGGATTAGAGGCTTCCATGTCGGCCAGGACATCTTCGATGGCATTGATCTGATCAGGGGTCTCATCATATTCAAAGCGGGCTTCAAATTCTCGATAATATTGATCACGGGGGCTAAAGGAAAAGCCGTTTAATTTTTGTCGGGAGGCGTAAACCTTGAGAAGTTTTTTAGCGTGGGTCTTTATAGATTCTTTAATTCTTTTTTTGGTTCGAAGCCAGGCCTTTCCTCCTAATTTATTGAGGATTGGGCGTTCTTCCTCGCCCCCTCGATACTTTTGAACGAGATTTAGCCGGTAGACCGGCACATAAAGACGGTCTCCGTCCTGGTATTCAATAAGAAGATAGTCGTTTCTGCCCTCTTCAACGTTCAAAGATTGAAGCCCTCTATAAAGGCCAACTCCATAATCTACGTGGACAACGAAATCATCAATCATAAGATCGTCAACTCGGAAAATTGGATCCCCGGATTTTGTTTCAAGCCTTTTTTGCAGGAAAATTTTATCACCAAAGATTTCTGTTTCAGTCAGAGCAACAATTCTGTCCAGAGGAAATCGAAACCCTTCATCTATTTGGCCGGTGGTGAGCAGCAGCTTTCCTTTGTTGGATTTGCCTGCTTCAGCAAAACAAGAAGGATGATCCAGATGTATATCAAACCCGTAGGTTTTCAGCAGTTCCTGGAAACGCTTTTTTTGAGTATCAGAGTGGGCAATCAGAATGACAGTATAATAGTTGCCGAGCCAATCTCTAAGGATTTCAGTAAGTTTAGCAAAAGGACGCCCCTGGCTTTTATTCTCTGTTATTTGTTGATAAACATCCTTGTTTCCTGATGAGGAGAAGGCGAGTGAGTTTTGTCCAGGGTGAAGAACATCAAGGGTTTCTGTCCAAATTTTAGAAAAAGGCGCTAATAATTCTTCAGTTTCTTTGGGGGTTAGGTAAAGATTCGATCCCAGGCCGGATAATTTTTTTTCATCACGGGAGGATGATAGATTTTGAGATGCGGTATCGAAAAAATCGGTTATTTTATCGCTTAGATCTGAAATCCCATATATCCAAAGAGCAGAATTTTCAGGAAGATAGTGAAAAAGTGTTCCCATCTGTTTGTAAAAAAACTCCAAAAGAAAGGCCATTTCAGGAAACTTACTGTTTTGTTGTATTCTTTCTTGGAATTCTTTGATAAGGCGAAAGGGAATCTCTCTCCTTGTTTGGAGAAGATCAATAGATTCTAAAGCGGTCTTTTGGTTTTGTTTGTCCAGAATAACCTCTGAAACCGGAAGGATAGAAACGTTTTCTATGTTTGACAGAGAGCGCTGGGTTACAGGGTTGAATCGTCTGATTGACTCCACGTTGTCGCCGAAAAATTCTATTCGGAGGGGATGGTGGCAGAGGGGTGGAAACAGGTCGAGGATTCCTCCCCTGACGCTAAATTCTCCACGCTCTTCCACCAGAGAGACGTTTTGATATCCATGAGCAATTAATTTTTGCACCAGGAAATCTCTGTCAATATTGTTCTGGGAGTCTATAGAAATCACTGCCTTTTTGAGGACATCAGGAGGAATAGAATGCTGCATTAACGCTCGGAGAGATGAAACAACAATAGGACAGCTATCACCTTTTTGTAACGCATAGAGCGTTTCCAGTCGCGAGATAACCTTTTCGGGATGGGGATCAGCGGAGTCATAGGGGAGCTCCCAGCCGGGGAAAAAAAGAACTGATCGGTAAAGCCCCTCCCCGTTTTTTTGGGCGAGATAAAAATTTAGTTCTCGGCAGATTTTTTCTGCTGTATCATTGTCGGGGGTGATAACAAGAAAACATCGAGCGCTGCTAAGAGACAATCTTCCTGCCAAATAGGCAAAAAAAGAACCCCTGATGCCAGAAAGATAAATTTCTTCCTTTTTGTTCTGAAGAAGGAATGACTTCAGCTTTTTAAAGGGATGGTTTTGTTCTGGGTTGCTGATTGATAAGGATTCCATAGATGTTTTGGTGATTGAACCTCTTTCTTTTTCTAAAATTGCTCCTTACCTGCTTGTCGGTATTTCTCGATTTTCAAGCCACGACAGAGCAGCTTTCATTGCTTGATTATTAAGGCGAAGCTGGTGGCCGCCTTCCCGGATGATCAGAAGCTCTTTTGGGTTGCGGGCTTTTTCATAAATCCGACAGGCATGCTCTACTGGAACTATGTCATCTTTATCTCCATGCAGAATTAATTTAGATACCGACTTTATTTGGGAGATCCACTTTTCGGGCTTCACAACCCGAAAATTATTTAGCCACTTGGATTGATGAGGGGGGAAGGCAGTATCTTTAATTATTCCTATGTTTCGGGAATGTTGCAAAAATTCATCGGATTTGGTTTCTGACAGGATAGAATCAAAGTTAGCGGGACAGCCGCAAAGTATCAAATCAGTTACTCTGGCATCATCAATGCTTACATAAACTGATACTGCTCCTCCAGCGCTGAAACCAAAGAGACCCATACGGGAAGGAGAATGCAGCACCGAGCTGGTATAATCTAACACACCCCTTAAATCATTAACCCATCCCATTATATCAAAATTTCCAGCACTTTCTCCCGCGCCTCGAAAGTTGAAGATAATGGAGGTATACCCGGCTTCAGACAGGGTTTTGGCCAAATGCGGATATCCCGGGTCACCAGGATTTTTTTTCGCTCCCGGTATTCCATGGCAGAGGACAACCGCTCCTTTTGTTTTTTTAATCGTTGGGGAGGGGAAAAATATTCGCCCCTTAAGAATGTTTCCATCAATCTGAAGTTTAAATTCAGTGCCTTGCACGGGTTAGATCCTTTTTGCGAACACTATCAAAAGAAGTTAGAGGAAAAATTTTAAATTATATCAGGTTATTTGTTTTACGAATATAGCAAAAATAGTATAATTCGCACAAGGCAAATTTCCCCTCTTTAAGAGGAGGCTTTGGGGAGGGGCTATCAGCCCCTGGAACATAAGAATAGTTCTGTTGTTTGATAAGGATGATAAGCTTGCGATATGCTATTCTTTCAGACATTCATGGAAATCTGGAAGCTTTTCAAGCAGTATTGAAAGATATTGAGGATGAAGGGCTTCAGAAAATAATTTATTTAGGGGACATTGTAGGGTATGGCGCCAATCCCCGGGAGTGTATTGATCTGCTCCGAGAAAAGACTCAGGCGGTTGTGGCAGGGAACCACGATTGGGGCACAGCAGGAAAGACTGATATTCATAAATTTAATTCAGCGGCCCAAACGGTGATTAAGTGGACAATTTCACAGCTAAGCCCTGATTATAAAGACTTTTTGGCTAAACTTCCCCTGATAAGAGACGAAAATTTTTTTATCTATACCCACTCAGCACCGATTAATCCCCAGGAATGGAACTATTTTTTTTCTGATTGCGAAGCATTAAGAAACCTCAAAGCGTTAACACAAAAAAAAGTTTGCTTTATCGGACATTCCCATATTCCAATTGTATTTGTGCTGGATCAATCCGGGAAACTGGTTGGTAATACCAGCCCGACAAAAATCAGCATAGGGGAAAAAAGCCGTTTTCTGATAAATACAGGCAGCGTGGGGCAACCTCGAGACGGCGACTCCCGTGCGGCGTACGGCATTCTTGATAGTGAAAAGCGGATTTTTTGTCTCCGTCGGATCAAATATGATGTGGCTATTGCGCAGAAAAAAATCTTATCAGCCGGCCTTCCGCCCATATTGGCAGAAAGGATCAGCAAAGGATGGTAAATTGCATTAATAGTATACTTTTTTTAGAAAGAGGCCCTGGGCGGGAGCGGTTATGCCTGCTTTGCTTCGATCTCGAGCGGAAAAAATCTTAGCAAAGTTATCCGGGGAGATTTTTTCCCTTCCTGCCTCAACCAACGTACCGATAATATTACGAACCATGTGGCGTAAAAACGCATTGGCCTGGATAAGAAAAATTAATTCAAGCTCTTTCTGCCTGAATTCTACCATCACAACCTCTCTTTCTGGGAAAACTTTTTCATGGTCAGCTCCCTGGAAGGAAGAGAAGTCGTGTCGTCCTATCAAATGGTGAGCACAGATTTCCATCTGTTTAACATCTAACCTTTCCCGTATCCACCACGAATAATTCCGATGGAAAACCGAAGGCTGAGAAGTGTTCCAAATATGATATTCATAAAGCCTGCTTTTGGCGCTAAAACGAGCATGGAATCTATCATCAACCCTTTCTATTTTTTTTATCAAGATATCTTTAGGGAGCAGACTGTTAGCTCCTCGCAGCAGAGAAGAAAGAGAGATGGAGGAATCGGTTTTAAAATTAGCTACTTGTCCTAAAGCATGGACGCCGCTGTCAGTTCGGCCAGAGCCGATAAGGCGGACCTTATGGTTCAGAATGCGGGAAAGGCAGATTTCCAATGCATCCTGAATGGTAGGAGCATTTTTTTGGCTTTGCCAGCCACTGTAGTTGGTGCCGTCATATTCAACAGCAAATTTTAAATTATGCATACTTCTCGTTTTTATTTTATTCTTAACCGGTTATGGTAAATCTCTGGAAAGTCCATTTTACCTGAGGGATGGTCAAATGTAAAAAATCTATACCGCTCTCAAAACGGGATGGCAAGGTATTTATTTTAAATATTTAAAATGTTGACTGATGTTAGGGGGAGCGCTGATTTTAAATTGTCTATTGACAAGGAAAATGATATGAATTACAAGATGAGCAAACGCTCACTTTGAGCCGCGATCATTTATTAGCTGTTTCTAAAGGAGCCGCTTAGTAGAATATTAAGTTAAGAAGGGACTTGTAACTGATGCAGTCTAAAGGCGAAATTAGCAGTCCAAACGCTCACATTCCGACAAAAATAAAAAGCCAGGAGCTTATTGATGATAAAAGACAACAGATAATCAAAGGGGCAGTGTTGGTATTTAAGGAGAAGGGCTACCACAAAACAACTGTGCGGGATATTGCCAAAGCAGCCGAAATAAGCATGGGCAGTCTTTATGATTATATAAATTCCAAAGAAGATATACTGTTTCTATTTTATCCCTACAACGCAACTTAAAAAATAAGGCTGTTGTTTTCTAATCTCTTTTTTCTATGCGAAAGATA
>JAGHDE010000236.1 GCA_021160085.1 Pseudomonadota bacterium
ATCTTGCGAGCAGGTTTTATTCCGTATAGCTTCTCAATCCTGTTCCCATAGAATCGGTAACCCAGCCAAAGAAGAAAAATAGAAACTATTCCAAGCGTTAAGGTGTTCATAAATTACCACCTTTCAATGATTTTAGCATCGGTTGTTACCCAAACAAAAAACTGGAAATTTGAAACTTGAAACTGGAAACTTGAAACCCTGGCCCAGACCGCAACCCGCAACTCGTAACCGGTTTTGGATTTCGATATTAGATATCAGCTCTACTATTACTGATTCTATAAGTCTTGCTTGACATCATTAAGGGTACCACCAGCAAGGATGCTCCTACGCTGTCGCGGTGAAACGTCAAGAATGGTGATAATACGCTGGCCATCAACCTCAGCCGGAATCTCTCTATCCCCCTCCGCTAAACGCTTTCTGATGTTGGGAAAAATCACTTTCGAACCTTTGTTGAATCGGTCGTAATCGGCAAAGTCTTTGAAGACCAGCGGCAGGATACCGAAGTTACATAGATTGGCTTTGTGGATCCGGGCAAAGCTCTTTACGATCTTTGCTCTAACTCCAAGATAACGCGGGGCTAAAGCAGCATGCTCTCTGCTGGAACCCTGCCCATAATTTTCACCACCAATCACCACCACAGTGCCTTTATCCCTCGCCTCCTGGTAAAATTCAGGGGCAAGCTGGGAATAGACAAATTTACTGATGGCTTCTATGTTGGAGCGAAGCGGTAAAATCTTGTTCCCCGCCGGCATAATATCGTCAGTGGTGATATTATCTCCCATCTTGAGCACCACCTCCGCTGCAAGCGTCTCCGGCAGTTGAGCTATCTTTGGAAAAGGCTTGATGTTGGGACCCCGTTCAATCTCGGTTTTTATTCTTTCTTCGGATGGAAAAATAATGGAATGTTCATCAACAATATATTTATCAGGATCTTTGATGCGGGGATATGGCATCTTCTTGCCCAAATCCCGAGGGTCCGTGATCACTCCTTTAAGCGCTGTTGCTGCCGCTGTTTCCGGAGAACAAAGATAAACCTTGTCATCCTTGGTTCCCGAACGGTTGGGGAAATTGCGGGGAAAGGTTCGGAGGCTCACCTGACCAGTACCCGGGGCCTGCCCCATGCCGATACACCCCAGACATCCTGATTGATGAATACGTGCCCCGGCTTTCAGTAAAGCGAGAGCACCGTCTTGAGCCAACACATTTTCCAGAACCTGCCGGCTGCCAGGATTGATATGAAAAAAGATATCATGGTGAACCAGCTCTCCTTCCATTATCCTGGCCACCACCATCAGGTCCCGAAACGAGGAGTTTACACAGCTACCCACAATTACCTGATGCACCTTGAGTCCAGCAACCTCCCGGACGGGGACCACATTGCCCGGAGATGATGGGCAGGCAATGAGAGGTTCAAGACTCGACAGGTCAATCTCGACATTTTCATCATACGTTGCTTCCTCATCAGCCATCATTTCGACCCAAACATTACCACGCCCCTGATCCTCGAGGTAAGCACGCGTATTCACATCCGAAGGAAAAACACTGGTTGTTGCTCCCAGTTCCGTGCCCATGTTACCAATCGTCTCCCGGTCAGTAGCCGAAAGGGTTTTAATACCGGGACCGTAGTACTCGATGATCTTGCCGACACATCCTTTTACATCATAACGCCGCAACATCTCTAAGACGACGTCCTTGGCACTTACCCAGTCAGGAAGCTGGCCAGTAAGCTTAACGCCAACTACTTTTGGGCAGGGAAAATAGTAAGGCTGGCCCGCCATCGCCAGCGCAACATCCAGCCCCCCTGCTCCAATAGCCAGCATAGATATACCCGCAGCACCGGGTGTGTGGCTGTCAGAGCCAATCATGGTTTTTCCTGGTGTACCAAAACGTTCCATGTGAACCTGATGACATATTCCGTTGCCGGGCCGGCTGAAATGAATCCCGTAACGGGCACAGGCGGTCTGAAGGAAGCGGTGATCATCGGCGTTTTTGTTGTCGGTCTGCAGAAGGTTGTGGTCAACATACTGGGCCGCGACTTCCGCTTTAACTCGGTCAATGCCCATCGCTTCAAATTCAAGCATGGCCATGGTCCCAGTGGCATCCTGTAACAGGGTATGATCAATCTTGATGCCGATCTCCTCACCGGAAATTAGCCGTCCTTCAATCAGGTGGGCTTCCAAAATCTTGTGGGTTAAGTTTTTTGCCATTATTCTCCTTTAATAACATAACTTTTGCTCGATCTGCAAAAATTTTTAATAACAAATTTTCTTATAAATACTTAAAAAATATAACGAAAAGAAGAGTTGGGTGTCAAGGACAAAATATATACGGAAAAATAGAAGGGGACCTTTGCAGCCAATGCATGGGGACTTACGGGAAAGAAGTAAAATGACGAGCCCAGGAGACATTGTAATGAGCATTTATTTTACTGGACAGAGACCTTTCGGGCCCGACGAAAGCGGCGGTGAATCCACCACCACTGCTCGGGATATTTTCTAATCCAACCTTCGCAAATTGCATTAATAGATCTGAGATTATCAACAATGTCCTGGTCTTTATCATTCGATCTTTTAAGAGAAAGTTCCGGCAAGATGGTGATGGTTTCGGTGTTATTTTCTTCGCGGTGGATGAACATCGGCACTATAGCAGCGCCGGTTCTTAATGCCATAACTATGGGCCCACTGTATGTGGGGATCTGATAGCCAAAAAACTCAACGTCCGTTCCCGATCTTTTGTGAGGATTTTGATCAATCTGAAGAAAAATTATATTGTTGTTTCTGAGTAACTTTAAAGATTCGTTAACACAAACCCGCCGGGGTTTGTAAGGTATAGCTCCAATTTTTAAAATATCCTTCCATTGCCTGAAAAGATCAACCAGGTAGATATTATCGGGGTCTTTGGCAATGAGCCAGAAAGAATATCCTCGGGCAGCCATTTTAGCTCCGATGATGGGGAAATTTCCTATGTGGGCACTTAGAAGAATGACACCCTTACCCTTTTTTAAGGCTCTGTCCAGATGTTCTTGACCCCGGACAGAAATGTTCCTTTCCAGAAAACTCTGAAGCCGGGGGGGAACAGAATAATAAGCAAACTCAAGCATATCGCGGGAAATACTTTTAAAGTTAGCTTTGATAAGGGCATGCTTTTCCTTTTCCGAGGTAGTCGAACCGAAGACCATTCTCATATTTTTGAGTGCAGTTTTCCGGCGGGGACCTAATATATGGTAGGCTAAAATTCCTAACCCATTACCCAGTTTCGGCAGAAGGAGTTCTGGAACTATACGAACAAAAAAAAGGAGGATACTTAATGCCCGAACACTGATCCACCATCCGAATTTTTTCAAAAAAGTTATTCTATTTTTTTTATTTGAGTTCATATTGACCCATGTTCAAGAGTTAATTAACTCCCCCCGGGAAACTTTTCCGGTCGAGGTTTTGGGTAAAATATCCCGGAACTCCACAATCCTGGGAACCTTAAAGCCGGCCAGATGCTTTCGGCAAAAATCGATAATAACTTTTTTATCAACGGACTTATTGGGTTTAAGTACTACCGCCGCCTTGATTATCTCTCCCCGGTCTTCGTCTTTGATTCCCACTACCCCGGCCTCCAGAACATCAGGATGTCTCATTATAACATTTTCCACTTCTGCAGGAAAAACGTTTAACCCCCCGGTAATAATCATGTCGTCCTTCCGGCCCAGGTGATAGAAAAAACCATCCTGATCAGCCTTTCCCAGATCACCGGTATAAAGCCATCCATCCCGTATCATCGCTTTAGTAGCCCCGGGATTGTTATGGTAACCTTTCATTACCATGGAACCTTTTACCACAATCTCTCCCACTTCCCCTTTCGGAACTTCACTACCATCTTCATCCATGATCTTTATCTCAATATCCGGAACCGGAAGACCAATACTGCCCAACTTTGTCTCTGCATATTCAAGGGGTAAAAGCGTGATAAAGGGGGAGGTCTCGGTCAAACCATATCCCTGGGTTAACTTCACCGTGGGAAAGGCTTTCTTGAATTCCTGCATCAACTGAATTGGAACATTGGTGCCCATCATGGCTACATAGGCTAAACTCTTAAGGTCATAACGGTTCTGGCGGGGG
>JAGHDE010000120.1 GCA_021160085.1 Pseudomonadota bacterium
AAACTAAATTTTTATTTTAATGCTTTTTATTCACCAACCCTTTACTTTATAAGAGAGGAGTTAAAAAATGAATTTTGAATTCACTGAAGAACAAAAAACCATGATAGCTGTGGGCAAGGATTTTGCGGAAAAAGAGATTCGCCCCACCCAGGAAGAGGACGAAAAGGAACATCGTTTTCGGAAAGACATCGTGAAAAAAATGGCTGAATTAGGCTTTTTTGGCTGTGTTATTCCAGAAAAATACGGCGGAAATGAGACCGGTCATATGTGTGCGGCCTTGTTATGCGAAGAGATCGGGCGGGTTAGTGCCTCTATGACCTTGCCTTTTAATTGCCAAGCCTGGGGCCCGGCACTTGCTATTCTTAATTTTGGTACTGAGGAACAAAAGGAAAAATATATTCCTCCTTTAGTGAACGCTGACATGTTGGGTGCTTTTGCCATTACTGAGCCGAATTCAGGCTCTGATGTGGCAGGCATGGGAATGACGGCAACTGAAACTGATGATGGGTTTGTCCTGAATGGAACGAAAATGTGGATTTCTAACATTCAGGTAGCAGATTTGTCACTTGTATACGCCTATACCGATAAGTCGAAGAAACACAAAGGAATTTCTTGTTTCGTGGTTGATAATTTAAAAACTACCCCCGGGATTACAACTGTTCCCATCGAGACTAAATTAGGGCTCTTTTGTGCTCCTACAGGAGAAATAAGCTTCGAAGATGTTAAAATTCCAAAGAGCGCATTGCTTGGAGAAAGGGGGCAAGGATTCAAAATTTGCATGACGCAGCTCGATCAAACCCGATTGGGTTGCGCGGCTCGAGGAGTCGGAATTACAAGGGCCTGTCACGAGGAATCGATTAAATATGCCCTCGAAAGAACCCAATTCGGTGTTCCCATTTTCAGTTTTCAAATGATTCAGGAGCAGATCGCGGAGATGTACGTGGAATATGAAGCAGCGAGATTGCTGGTATTGAAGGCGGCTTTTGAAAAAGATCAGGGAAATCTCTCGAATACTTTGTCAACTTCTACTGCTAAGTATAATGCTGCTGAAACCGCGGTCAGAGCTTCAAATGCAGCGATGAAGGTTTTAGGAAGCTATAGTTATTCAAGTGAATATCCGGTGGAAAGATATTTTCGGGATGCCAAATCATTGCAGGCGGTTGAAGGAACCTCTAACATCCAAAAGGTTATCATCGCCCGAAATGTTATTAAGTAATTAAGAATGTTTCCAGAAGGAGGCTAAAATGAATATAGTTGTTTGTGTAAAACGCGTTCCGGATACGGAAACGAAAATAAAGATCGGAGGCGATGGCAAAGCTATTGATCCCGCCGGGGTTGAATTCGTTATTAATCCCTTTGATGAATATGCCATTGAGGAAGCGATTCAGATTAAAGAAAAATCAGGGGAAGGTGAGATTAACATTCTCTCCCTCGGGTCCATTGATGCTCAGGTTATCATGAGAAAGGCATACGCAATGGGCGCGGAAAAAGGGGTCCACTTGAATGATGACTCTGCTAATCCTGATAATTTAGCCGTGGCTAAATCACTGGCTGCGCAACTCAAAGAGATGTCTTTTGATATGGTGCTGTTTGGTAAACAGGCGGTTGATGATGACAGCGCGTCTGTAGCTGTTCAGGTTGCTCAATTATTAAACATTCCAATTGTAACCAGAGTTATAAAAATGGATATTGCAGACGGAAAAGCAACCGCTGAAAGAGAAAGTGATGCCGGCAAGGAAATTCTTGAGGTTACATTACCGGCTGCTTTTGCAGCTGAAAAAGGGTTGAACGAGCCTCGTTATCCCAAACTTATGGACATCATGAAAGCCAAGAAGAAACCCCTTGAACAGAAAGAGGCTCAGATGGATGCGCCGAAGATGGAAATTGTAGAGATGAAATATCCGCCCGAGCGTCCTCCGGGAAAGATAGTCGGAGAAGGAGTTGAGGCTGTACCCGAACTCGTAAATTTATTAAAGAACGAGGCCAAAATGATATAATAGTTTGTTTGGGGATAAAACGTGAAAACTTAGTTAATATTGTGGAGGTTCAGATGGCAAATAATGTATTAATCTATGCAGAACAAATGGGCGGAAAATTTCGTCCAACCGCCTTTGAGGCTATTTGTCAAGGGAAAAAGATGGCCCAGGAACTCGGTGGAAAGGTGATAGCGGTGGCTATTGGGTCTGGTATCGAGAATCCTGAGGCTTTAGGGCAATATGGTGCCGATAAGGTTATTGTTGTAAGCAATGAAAAATTAAAGGACTTCACGGTCGATGCGTATGGAAAAGCATTTGCAGACGTGGCCGGTAAGAATGATCCTGCCGTTGTGTTGATGGCAGCGACTTATCAGGGGAAAGATTTGGGTGGATATGTGTCAGCAGCACTTGATGCTCCAATTGCCGCCGATTGTACTGAATGGCTGGCCCAGGGTGGAAAAATTCAAGTTAAACGGCCAACTTATGCTGGCAAAGCCTATGCAACAATTGCCTTCACTGGAGAGACGGCGGTTATCTCTATCCGACCGAAGGTCTTTGCTTCCGATGAACCTGATGCCTCAAAGAGCGCCGAAGTGGAAAACCAGGATGTTGCTCTTTCAGACGACGATTTTCGAAGCATTGTAAAAGAAATTCTTGCTAAAGCGGGTGGAAAGATCGATGTTTCCGAAGGTGATATCATTGTTGCTGGTGGACGCGGGATGAAAGGACCGGAAAACTTCAAAATTTTAGAAGAGATGGCTGAATTGCTGGGAGCAGCGGTGGGCGCATCGCGTACGGCAGTTGATGAGGGGTGGAGAGAGCATGCCGACCAGGTTGGCCAGACTGGTAAAGTGGTTTCTCCCAAGCTCTATATCGCCTGTGGTATTTCGGGTGCTATCCAGCATCTGGCGGGCATGAGAACGTCGAAATGTATTGTGGCTATCAACAAAGATCCTGATGCAGCAATTTTTAACATTGCAGACTACGGTATTGTAGGGGATCTTTTTCAAGTTGTTCCGGCGATGACGGAGGAGTTAAAGAAGGTAATGGGCAGTTAAAGAAAACAAGCGGTGTTCTTTAACTATTGATTTCTAAAAACCAAGAGGAAAGAAGCTCATGTTACCAATAGCAGGCAAGATTTTTTTATTAATCCTGATAGCGCTTACTGTTTACTTTTTTGTCCAGCGGGCAAAGTATCTTATTGACCTTCTCAAACTGGGCACACCCGAAGATCGGTTTGATAATCCCAAGGAGAGATGGAAATATGTTTTAGGACAGGTGTTACCTCAGCGCTGTGCCACCAAAAATGTTACCAAGAAAGATCTGGCTGGGGTGGGACACCTGCTTCTATTTTATGGTTTTTCAGTTTATGTCATCAGCTACGGGTTTCATATAACCGAAGCGTTCTACGATAAATTATCTCCAGCACTTTTCGGGGTTGCATTCAACAACTTTTTCTACCTGCTTCTCGATACTGCTGGACTCGTGGTAATCGCCTCGCTTCTTTGGGCATTTATCCGGCGATATATAGTCAAGCCGGACAGGTTAGAACCTTCAATGGATGCGGGGATTATTCTGGTTGTGGTTTTTTGCCTTATGATTATGAGCTTTTCGGTTGAGGGGTTCAGATTGCTCGCTGAGGAAACTCCATTTACTGATTGGGCTTATATGGGCAATGCTTTTTCACAGGTATTTGCAAATATGGGATTGCAGGAAAGTTCCCATACCCTGTTTTATGTGTTTTGGTATTTGCATATGATAGTGGTTTTGGGATTCGGAATTTATATTCTTTATTCCAAGCATCTCCACGTCCTGGCTGCTCACCCGAATTTGTACTTCCATTCCACCAAGCCGAAAGGTTCCCTTGAGCCGATTGAAAATATGGAGGAAGCGGAACGGTTTGGAGCCTCCGATATTACCCATTATTCCTGGAAACACCTGCTTGACCTCTATGCATGTACTGAATGTGGTTGGTGCAATGAAAACTGCCCGGCTAACGTAAGTGGCAAACCATTAAAACCAAAAGATGTTATTCACAATATGAAAGAACATCTCTTAGCAACCGGCAAGGATTTGCTTGCCAAAAAAGCTGAAGAGACGCAGGGAGATGAAGAAGAGCCGACTTTGGTTCGTGCGGTGGTTACTGAGGATGAGATTTGGGACTGCACCAATTGTATGGCCTGCATGGAGGTCTGCCCGGTTGCTATTGAACACGTCAGCAAGATAGACGAGATGCGCCGTTACCTGGTATTGATGGAGAGTAATTTCCCCGCCGAGGTCCAGACCGTTTTTAAAGGGATGGAGACCAACAGCAATCCCTGGGGAATAGGAATGTCTACCAGGGCTGACTGGGCAAAAGATTTAGGCGTTAAAACTCTTGCTGAAGATAGTGAAGTTGATATTCTGTTTTATGTTGGTTGTTCCGGGGCCTTTGATGACCGTTATAAGAAAGTATCGGTCGCAATGGTTAAGATTCTTCAAGCAGCCGGAGTCAAATTTGGTATTTTGGGGACGGAAGAGGGTTGTTGCGGCGATTCAGCCCGACGCATTGGCAATGAGTACCTTTACTGGATGATGGCTCAACAGAACATTGAGGTTTTTAATGGATACAATGTTAAAAAGATTCTGGCAACCTGTCCCCACGGTTATAATACCCTGAAAAACGAATATCCTCAGTTTGGTGGAGACTTCGAAGTCGTTCACCATACTGAATTTATTTTGGACCTCATTAAGAATGGGCGTTTAAAATTAAAAGGTGGTCTTGCTAAGACAATCACCTACCACGATTCCTGTTTTCTGGGAAGATACAATACAATTTATGACCAGCCCCGCGAGATTCTTGGCGCGATATCTAATACTAACTTGGTTGAAATGGAGCGAAACCGAAGATTTAGTTTTTGTTGTGGTGCAGGCGGGGGAAGGATGTGGATGGAAGAAGACCGGGGGGACAAGATCAATGAAGTCCGGACCGAAGAAGCGCTTTCTAAAAACCCCGATATGATTGCAACTGCATGTCCATTTTGCATGACCATGTTTGAAGATGGACTAAAGGCTAAAAATGCAGAAGATAAGGTTAAGGTGTTGGATATTGCAGAATTTGTAGCTAATCAGTTGATAGATAATTAAAATATAAAGGAGGAAATAAAAGTGAGTGTAGAAGTTAAAGCCCCCATGGTAGGGAAAATTATTTCTGTCAAAGCGGAAGTTGGCCAGAGTGTTGGTGAAGATGATGAAATGTTCATCATAGAAGCCATGAAGATGGAAATACCAATTGGTGCTCCGGCAGCAGGTACGGTGAAGGAGATTAAAGTCGAGGCTGGCAAGTCGGTAGAAAGTGATGATGTTTTGGCGATAATCGAATAAAATTTACAACGAATAAAATTTCATAAAAAGGCTGTACCGTATTGAGACAGCCTTTTTATGGTAAATTTAGTAACACGAATATAAATTGTGTGTTATATTACTTGTTCGGCGAGACTCATTTTTTAATGAACAAATTTGCAAAGAGAAGGCTATAATCGGCATTTATTTGCAAGGGGATATAAGATGAAAAAATGGTTAATTTACGCAATGATGCTAATC
>JAGHDE010000167.1 GCA_021160085.1 Pseudomonadota bacterium
GTGGGCGTGCTTCTCTACAATTCGGAGTATGGTATGACCTGGATTCCAGCCGACGGTCCTTACTAAATATAATGTTGATTAATGAATAAAAATCTCTACCCAGGGGAAAAGAGCATCGCTCTTTTCCCCTGATTTTTTTGAATTTTACCTCCCTTTCAGTTCTATCTCCTCCAACTTTTTGATCTGGTCGCGCAATTGAGCGGCTCGTTCAAACTCCAATTCCTGTGCAGCTTCATACATCTCCTTCCGGAGCTTTTCAATCTTTTGAGATATCTCCTTCAGCCCGCCATATTCAGACGCAGATTCAGCCGCCGAAAGAGTCGGGTAATCTGCTTCATAAACAGAAGTCAGCAGATTATAAATATCTTTTTTGATCCCTTCCGGGGTGATGCCATGCTTTTTGTTATACTCAGCTTGCACTTTCCTCCTCCGGCTGGTCTCATCGATTGCAGTTTTCATAGAACGGGTAATTATGTCGCCGTACATGATCACCCTTCCGTTCAGGTTTCGGGCCGCCCTTCCGCAGGTCTGGATCAATGCCGAGGCCGATCGCAAGAACCCTTCCTTGTCGGCGTCCAGGATGGCAACCAGTGAAACCTCAGGCAGGTCAAGCCCTTCTCTTAAAAGGTTTACCCCTATTAATACCTCGAATTCTCCTAACCGAAGGTCCCGAATAATCTCGGTCCGTTCCAGGGTTTTAATATCAGAATGGAGGTAGCGCACCCGAATGCCGAGATCACAATAATATTCAGTCAGGTCTTCCGCCATCCTTTTGGTAAGCGTGGTTACCAGCACCCGCTCATTGCGCTCGATTCTATCGTTAATCTCTTCCAAGAGATCATCCACCTGATGAGTTGCCGAGCGGACATCGATCTCATGATCCATCAAACCAGTAGGCCGGATTATCTGTTCCACCACCTGGTTTCCGCTTAACTCCAATTCATAATCTCCGGGAGTGGCAGACAGACAAACAACCTGGTTTATGCGGGCATTAAACTCTTCAAAGTTAAGGGGACGGTTATCAAGCGCTGAAGGAAGGCGAAACCCGTGTCCTACCAGGCTCTCTTTCCGGGACTTGTCACCCTGGTACATGCCCCGAAGCTGAGGAATAGTGACATGGCTCTCATCAATTATGATAAGGAAATCATCGGGAAAGTAATCTAAAAGCACCCATGGTGGTTCACCCGGCTTACGGCCGTTCAGATGGCGGGAATAGTTCTCAATGCCGGTGCAATATCCAAGTTCCTCTAACATCTCAATATCAAAGTTGGTCCTTTGCTCCAATCGCTGGGCTTCAAGCAGTCTGTTTTGAGAATGAAGCGCGTCCAGTTGGAGAACAAGCTCTTCCTTTATGGTCTTAATGGCCTGCTTCAGCTTTTCCCGGGGGGTAACATAATGGCTTCCGGGATAGATGGCGGTTTTTTTAAGCCGCCTCAGCACGTTTCCCCGGAGAAAATCAATCTCGTAAATTCCTTCAACAATGTCCCCGAAAAATTCAACCCGAATTGCTTTCTCCTCTTCATAGGCCGGAAAGATTTCCACCACATCCCCCCGCACCCGGAAGGTTCCCCGATAGAAGTCAATATCATTGCGGGTGTATTGAATCTCGACCAGCCGGGCGAGCATTTCATCCCGATCCATCTCCATATTCTCTTCAATCCGAACCAGCATGCCATGGTATTCTTCCGGCGAGCCAATGCCGTAGATGCAGGATACGCTCGCCACAATAATTGCATCCCTTCGTTCCCAGAGAGCATGGGTGGCTGAATGGCGCATTTTATCAATCTTTTCATTGATAGAAGCGTCCTTGGCAATATAGGTGTCGGTTTGAGGGATGTAGGCTTCCGGCTGGTAATAGTCGTAATAGCTCACAAAATATTCAACCGCGTTCTCCGGAAAAAGAATCTTGAATTCCTCGTAAAGCTGGGCGGCAAGGGTTTTGTTGTGAGAGATAATCAGGGTGGGTTTCTGGACACGTTCAATAACATTAGCCATGGTAAAGGTCTTGCCGGAACCGGTAACTCCTAACAAAACCTGATGGCTCGTGTTGCGCAAAATTTCCCGGCTCAATTTTTCAATGGCCTGAGGCTGGTCTCCCCGGGGAGCAAAGTCAGAAACCAGTTTGAACTTCATTTGACCTTCCAGTCAGTGGTCCCCTTTCCATCTTCAAGAATGATGCCTTTGTTGAGCAGGGAATCCCGTATTTCATCAGCCCGCGCCCAGTCCTTATCTTCTCGCGCCTGGTTTCGCTCTTTTACCATTCGTTCTATTTCGGAAACGGTGATCTTCAGTTGGGCAAGCTTCCGGTTTTTCATCATTTTCAGATAGTCTGCCGGCAAAACCTGAAAAAGCCCTAACACCTCCCCGATCCGGCAAATGATTGCCCGGCCTTCAGATAGAATAGCGCAGACCTCATCTGTTTTGGCAAATTCCGGGCGGGATAAATATTTGTTGAGAGACCGGATGGTTTGATAGATGGAGCCTATGGAAACGGCAGTATTAAAATCGTCGTCCATTCTCTTTTCAAAATTCTTTTGCAGACTGATCAGCTCCTGATAAATCTCCCGGTCAGCCTCATTGAGACGGCCTTCTTCCACCTTCGGATAATCTTTCTTACCAACAAGCCCATCAATCTCTCCCAGGGTGGTATAGATCCGCTCAAGCCCGCCTTCAGCCTCCTGCATGGCAGTGGAAGAAAAATCAACCGGGCTCCGGTAATGATGAGAGAGAAGAAAAAGCCGCACCACTTCCGGATGGTAATCTTTCAGCATATCTTTAACAGTAAAAAAATTACCCAAAGATTTGGACATCTTTTCCCGGTTTATCTTTACAAATCCATTGTGGATCCAGTAACGAACGAATGGTTTTCCCGTGGCGGCTTCTGACTGAGCAACTTCGTTTTCGTGATGAGGAAAGATAAGGTCCCTTCCTCCTCCATGAATATCGAGCGTATCTCCTAAATATTTCTGGCTCATAACTGAACACTCAATATGCCACCCCGGTCTTCCCTCCCCCCAGGGACTGGGCCAGAAAGGCTCGTTTGGTTTTGCTTTTTTCCAGAGGGCAAAATCCCGGGGATCCTTCTTCCGCTTGTCCATCTCCACCCGGGCGCCGGCAAGCTGATCATCGATATTTTTTTTGGACAACTTGCCGTATTCAGAAAACTTTTTTACCTCAAAGTAGACATCCCCATCCAATGAATAGGCATAGCCCCGATCAATCAGCCTTTTGATCATGGCAATAATATCATCAATGTGTTCCGTGGCTAACGGCTCATGCTGAGGCGGTTTTACCCCCAACCGATGCATATCCTCAGTATACGCTTTGATATATCTTTGGGCGATTTCATTTCCGGAAACCCCCTCATCGTTTGCCCGTTTTATAATCTTGTCATCCACATCAGTAAAGTTGCGGACATAGGCAACCTGATACCCCCGGTAGGTAAGGTACCGAAAAATAACATCAAAGATGACTGCTGCCCGCGCATGACCGATGTGGGCATAATCGTAGGCGGTTATCCCGCAGACATACATGGTTACCCGGTTTTCCCGGAGGGGAACAAACTCCTCCTTTTTTTGACTGGCCGTGTTGTAAACCTTAATAGGATTTGCTGCCATTAATACTCCTCGATAGTGTCCAATTCAACATTTCTAAATTTCTACCCCTCTACAGCAGGGAATCATAATTCTTTTAGTGGCAATCGATTATATAATTCCTAAATTTTTACCCCGTGAAATACGACAAAGTCGTAATTTCATAAAATGAAATTATTTCACAGGGCGAGCAATGCCGAATGTCAAAAATACAAAATTCAAAACAAAAGCAAAGAACAGCAAAGACTAAAAAAATATTGTTGCATCGAACTTGCGAAATTCAGGTTAATAACGTTTCTCACCAACAATAGCTGCAAATTCTGTTTTTCGCTTTAAGCATCCCCCTTAACCACCAGGGCCACAGCAAAAGCAGCAATCCCCTCTTTTCTTCCAATGGAGCCCAACCCCTCGGTGGTGGTAGCCTTAAGATTAACCTCATCGAGTCCCAAACCTGTAAGTTGAGCAATTTTCTCTTTCATTAACGGTATAAATTCTTTCAACCGGGGTTCTTCCGCCACAATAGTGAGATCAACATTCCCAATCCGGTATCCCTTCTTGCAAATGATTTCATGGGTGCGTTCTAAAAGAATAAGGCTCGATATACCCTTAAACTGAGAGTCGCTGTCAGGAAAATGGTCCCCGATATCCCCGGCAGCAGCAGCGCCAAGGATTGCATCACAAAGGGCGTGGAGCGCCACATCAGCGTCTGAATGTCCATCAAGACCCCGGGGATAAGGAATCTCCACCCCTCCCAAAACCAGTTTTCGCCCCTCTGTCAGGCGATGAACATCATATCCACATCCTACCCGCAAAGATAATCACTCCTTTATTATAAATAAGGATAAAGTTTAAAGTGA
>JAGHDE010000099.1 GCA_021160085.1 Pseudomonadota bacterium
AGCCCCCGTATTTTAGCAGCCTTGATCAGGGGAAAAAGATACTCAAAGTTGAAAAGCATCATTTTGTTCCCCCCCACAACATCATCCGGGTTTTCTTCTCCCCGGGGGCCAACATGTCGATACTCAAAACCTCTCAGTGAATCCAATCCCCCTAAGAAGAAACGCTCAAACACCGGCAAATCTTTCCCTCCATACCCCCGGGCATATCCCATTGCTCCTCGAGCCATAAAGGCGGTTCCCCACTTGAAGGGGAAATACCATTTGGAATCAACCATTGTTTTGACGTAATCCTCGGACGCTCCAAAGGGGCCCCCCGCAAATTCCAGGGTGATGGAATTGATTGAGCCCTGCATGGGATAGAACCGGTCATCTATGGTATCGCGGGCAAAGACAGTGGCAAGGGAACTGGTTTTTGTGTCGCCTTCAGATTCGCGAATTTCGTAATCAGCGTCAGGGTATATATTGGAAATCTCCACATTAGAAAAGTTGTACGAAAATCCAAGGCTATAGTCCTCCCAGCCGAAGGGAATCAAACCGAGACTCAGCTCAAACCCCTGGTTTTTGGAATCAAAATCATCGTATTCCAGGTCGGTGGAGAAAATATCGAAACCGGCAGAAATCTCCTTATCAAAGAGGTAGGGTTCGGTAACGGCAAATTTATAACGGCTGTTTCCTCCCAATTGGGCCATCAGAGCTACCCGCAATCCTTTCCCCAGGAAATTATTCTGAGATATCTGGAACATCCCCACCATATTATCAACTGAACTGTATCCGGCTCCCGCACTTATCATCCCTGTCATTTTCTCTTTTACTTTTACTTCAATCTCCATCTTGTCGGGCTCGCTTCCCTTTTTGCTGTTCAGCTTCACATCCTCAAAGTACCCCAGGTTGTTTATTCGTTCTTTGCTTTTTTTGAGTTTTTTGTTATTATACAAATTTCCTTCTTTGACTCTCATCTCCCTTCGAATCACCTTGTCCCGCGTCCGGTCATTACCGGTTATGGTAATCTTCCCGAAATAAACCTTTTCTCCTTGAACAATGTCGTAGGTTAATCCAACAGTCTTATCGTCTGCATTTATATTGGTTAAGGGAGTTATATCAACAAAAGCATACCCGTATTCTCCATAAACATCCGTAAGAGCCATAATATCATCATAAATCTTCCTGCGGCTGAAGATTTCTTCTCTGGTAATCTTCACATACTTCATTAACTCTTCTTCCGGTTCAACCATATCTCCGGCAATCTTAACATCGCTTATTCTGTACTGCTCCCCTTCTTCCACAGAAATGGTTATCCGAATCCACTTTTTGTCATGTTTTACTTCGGGATCGCCCACCACAATATCCATATATCCGTGATCATAATAAAAGGCTTTAATACGATCAATATCCTGCTGGAGGGCTTCCTCCTTAAAAATTCCTGCACCAGAAATAAAGGAAAAAAGTCCTTTTTTCCGGGTTTCCATAATTTTTTTGAGCTTTCTACTCTTCAGGTTTTCGTTTCCAATAAAGCTTATTTTTTTTATTTTCATGGGATGGTGTTCTACAATCTGAAATATAACAGCCGCCTTATTGGGGCTTGTATTATCGACCTTATAGTCCACCATGACATCATAATACCCTTTTCCGACATAAAATCTTTTTATCTTTAAACTATTATTTTTAACTTCGTTGTAATTCAGGATTTTGTGCAATTTAATATCTATCTCTTCCTGGATATCTTCGCTTTTAATTTCCTTGTTGCCGGTAATTTTGATTTCAGCAATTTCCGGATTCTCCTTCAGAATGAAGGTTATTTTTTTGCCCAGAGGCTCATCAGTGCTGTCAACCTGGATATCACTGAAGCATCCCATATTATAGATATACTGGATATCATCCTGAATTTTTTTCTGGGAAAAAAGTTCTCCTGCCTTTGATTTTATTTGATAGAGGATGGCCTCGTCCTCAATCAGCCGATTGCCGCGGATGGTTATATCAGTAATTATGACCTTTCCAAGAATTTTATTATGTATCCGCTTTGCCGCTATGTTGACTCCATTGATTAGGCCCTTCATTGCCTTGTCTTCATAGAAGACCGAAACAGTCGGTTTGTTGGTGGCAACATCAACGATTTTAATATCTAAGCTTATGGGCTCGCCTATTTTTGTCAAGCTTCCCAGAATGACCCAATCCGCTTTTGTCTCTCCTCCTGTTTTCCGGGCGGACTCTTCGTCCTCAATATTAATTCCCAGCCTTTTTATGGTTTCTGATACCACTGATTCATCCAGGGTTGTTATTTCGTTATATGCATCAAGGCGGGAGGAAAGCATAAGGGCAAGCGAATTCGAAAGGTAATCTAATGGTTCCTTGCTGTGAATTTGAAAAGGAACGACCATAACAATGGAAGCGTCTTCATTTTCATCAGCCCGTAAAGAAACGCTTCCAGCAGCTAATAAGAAAAAAACACCAACCAGCACAAATAAAAATTTTTTCATCTGTATATAACCTTTTTTAGACCATTATACCTGTGATTTGTTGCGAACCTTTTAAAAGAGCGAAACAGGGTTTGAAAAATGGTCAGATTTTTTTTGCAGAAAGTCTATCCCCTGTTTTTTCCCCATCATGGAGCGTTATGCAACGTGGTATTTTGGTTGTTAAACTTTCATTATGGGTTACCACCACTATCACTATATTTTCTTCCTGATTGAGGGAAAGTAATAAATCATATATCAACTTACCGGTCTGAGAGTCAAGGTTTCCAGTAGGTTCGTCAGCAAGAATAATTTCCGGTTTAAGTATCAGCGCTCTGGCTAAGGCAACTCTTTGTTGTTCTCCTCCTGAAAGTTCACTTGGCTTATGCTGGATCCTGTCTCTTAACCCCATTTTTATCAAAATTGATTCGGCTTCAATGGCGGCAGTTCGTTTTTTCATTCCCCCAATAAGAGCTGGCATCATTGTGTTTTCCAATGAGGTAAATTCCGGCAAAAGGTGGTGCATTTGAAAAACAAAACCTATTTTTTGATTTCGGAACTCAGCCCGTTTATTTTCCCCCCAGGAAAAAACATCTTCCCCCCGATAATAGAGATGTCCTCTCGAAGGTCGATCCAGACTGCCGAGGATATGAAGCAGGGTGCTTTTACCCGCTCCTGAAGCACCGATAATAGAAATAAACTCCTGTTCATATATGTCAATATCTAATCCTTTAAGGGCTTCGACTTGTTTCAGCCCATTCCCAAAGGTTTTGTATAAATCGCGAACTTGAATGAGGGGTGACCTCTCTTCCACATTATCTCCTCCTGCCCATCCTTTATCCATAACGGAGAGCCTCGGCCGGATCTAATCGCGAAGCTTGCCATGAGGGAAAAACAGTTGCCAGGAAGCTTATTACTACTGTTATCAGATTGATAGTAAGAATATCTTCAATGCACATTTTATAAGGAATTTTGTCAAGGTAGTAAATATCGGCCGGGAATACGGTAAGACCAAATATTTTTTCCAGACATCCAGACACTGCCTCAATATTCCACCCCAGAAGGAGGCCGCCAACTGTTCCCAGAACTGTTCCCAAAATTCCAATCACCAGCCCGTCAATCATGAATATTTGCATGATGGCCCGGGACCGGGCACCCATGGTCTTTAGAATTGCAATGTCAGCTGTTTTGTCCATCACTATCATGATAAGGATACTTATTATCCCAAAAGCAGCCACCAGAACAATAAGAGTCAGAATGATAAACATAATAATCCTTTCCAATCGAAGAGCAGAAAAAAGGTTCCTGTTCATTTCCATCCAGTCACGAACTTGATAGAATACCCCTATCTTTTCCTGGATCTTTCCTGCAATGGTGTGGGCATGGTAAGCATCATCTGTCTTTACCTCAATCCCCGTAACCAGATCTCCCATCTGAAAAAAATGCTGCGCACTGGGTATGGAGATGTAAGTCCATTTAGAATCGTACTCATACATACCAGAATCAAAAATTCCAACGACCCGGAATTTTTTCATCTTTGGCACCATCCCCATCGGCGTCTCTTCCCCCAAAGGAGAAATCACGGTAACTTCATCCAAGTAAAAGAGGCCAAGATTTCTGGACAGTTCTTTCCCGATTATAATTCCGGGAAGCACTTGGGGATCAGCACCCCCAGCAGAAAGTTTCCGGGGCAGGAGCTCGTCCAGAGTCCCCTGAAACAGTGTCTGTTCCAGGTTTGTAACTGCGGAAACTGTGCCGGGATCAATGCCAAGAAGGATTACCCCGGAAACTGCTGTTTTGGTAGAGAGCATGGCTTCAGTATAGATAAAGGGGGTTGTAGCCTGAACTCCCGGAACCTGCTTGATTTGCGAAGCAACTGAGTGATAGTCTTCAATCCCTTTGGTTGGTCTTAATATCCGGAGATGGGCATTGGTACCCAGAATTTTTTCCTTAAGGTTGTCTTCAAAACCAGTCATAACCCCAAGAACTGTTATAAGCGTCATAACGCCGATAGCAACGCTGAAGACAGAAATAAGAGTGATAATTGAAAGAAAGGCCTGTTTTCTCTTCGCCTTCAAATATCGGAGACCAAGGAATAATTCAAATCTCATCTGGATTGATTACGATATAATTATTAGATTACTTATCCGGTTTACTTTCTTTCCCGCCGCAGGAGTGGAAACAGTATTACATCCCGAATCGAGGGTGAATCAGTAAGAAGCATAACCAGTCGGTCGATACCGACTCCCTCCCCAGCAGTAGGAGGCATTCCATATTCAAGAGCTCTAACATAATCCTCATCTAACTCGGGGGGAATCTCTTCATTCCCTTTTCTTTCTTGAAGCTGTTTAAGAAATCGTTCTCTCTGATCAACCGGGTCATTCAATTCGGAGAAAGCATTGGCAATCTCCTTTCCGGCAATGAACAGTTCGAATCGCTCAACCTCAGCAGGGTCATTATCCCGTCGACGGGAAAGTGGAGAAACCTCAACCGGGTAGTTTATTATAAAGGTGGGCTGAAACAGTTTAGGTTCAACCTCAATTTCAAAAATTTTGGTATGCAATTCCCCCAAACTCTCCTCTCCATTCAAATCCACTGAATTTTCCTCTAAAAATTTTCGCATGTTAGCGACATTCTGCAAAAAATCTTCATCAAAATCAGCAACGGTTCTAAGCGATTCCCGGAGTGGAACTCGTTTCCAGGGGGAAGAAAAATCCAGCCTTTTTCCTTGATATTCCAAGACAAAACTTCCAAAAAGAGATTGGACCAACTCTCCAATCATCTCCTCGGTTAAGCTCATAAGATCTTCATAGGTTGCATAAGCCTGATAAAATTCGAGCATAGTAAACTCAGGATTATGCTGAGTGGATATTCCCTCATTGCGAAAATTGCGATTGATTTCAAATACCCGTTCCATTCCACCAATTACCAAACGCTTCAAATATAATTCAGGGGCTATCCTGAGATAAAGATCCATGTCCAGAGCATTATGGTGAGTTTTGAATGGTCTTGCTGTTGCTCCCCCTGCCAGGGGTTGCATCATAGGAGTTTCTACTTCAAAAAAGTCACGGGCTACCAGAAAACTTCTGATGGTCTGTATGATTGCGCTTCTCTTTTCAAATACACTTCTTGATTCAGGGTTCATAATGAGATCCAGATATCTTTGCCGGTAACGGGTTTCAACATCAGTGAGCCCATGCCATTTTTCCGGAAGCGATTGGAGAGACTTTGACAAGAGATGAAGTTCTTCCACCAATATAGTAAGTTCATCTGTTTTTGTGCGGAATAGTCTCCCTTTGATTCCCACAAAGTCTCCAATATCAAGTTTCTTAAGATAAGCAAAATAATCACCACTCGATTTTTTTTGGATAAATGCCTGGATTTTTCCGGTTCTGTCTTGAATGTGAAAAAATGCGGCTTTCCCAAAATTCCGCATTGACATAATTCGCCCCGCCAGCGTGTAGCGATCGTTCACCTGTTCTAATGTTTCATTGGTCATCTCCCCGAACCGTTTTCGGATCTCACTGACAGTGGATTTCACCCGAAACTTATTAGGATAGGGGTTGATCCCCTCTTTTTTGATTTCCTCTAATTTCTTTAGCCGTTGGTCAACAAGCTTATCAATTCCATTCATAACAAACCGTATAGTTTTTATAATAATTTCCCCTTAGTTTATAAGGGGATATTTGAATACTTATTATTTGCATAAAAGTAGTAAATTTATTCTAATTTTCCGGGAGAGTCAAGAAAAACTTCTTTGCAAGCTATTGGATAGCTGACGCCATTGTGAAGATGGGTAAATACATTGCCACCACCAGTGCCCCAATTATTCCCCCCAAGACTACCATCAGCATTGGCTCCAGCATGGAGGTGAGATTTTCAACCGATACATCTACTTCTTCATCATAGAACTCAGCGATTTTTTCAAGCATGGAATCCAGGGCTCCAGTCGATTCTCCTACTGAAATCATCTGGACCACCATAGGGGGGAAAACTCCGCTTTCAGCCATAGGCACAGCAATGGTTTTCCCCTCCGAGATGCTCTTTCGAGTAGATTCAACAGCGGACTGGATAGTTCTATTGCCGGCAGTTTTGGCTACAATGTCCAATCCCTCTAAAATTGGGACTCCGCTGCTGATCATAGTGCCCAATGTTCTCGTAAAGCGTGCCACCGCGACTTTTCGAATAAGGTCACCAAAAACTGGCGACTTAAGGATAAGATCATCAACAATGGCTCTTCCTTTGGAGGTCTTGTAAAACTTATTAAAAGCAAAAACGATAACGCCAAAAATTATGATGAGGGGTATAATCCACTTCTTGAGCCAATTGCTCATATTTATAACCAATTGGGTGAAGGCGGGAAGCGCCTTGCCAAATTCGCAAAACATTTTTTCAAAAATTGGAATAACAAAGATAAGAAGAACTGTAACAACCGCCACAGCAATCACCATTACAATCAAGGGATAAAAC
>JAGHDE010000261.1 GCA_021160085.1 Pseudomonadota bacterium
CTATTAGAATTAACAGTACTCTATGTAACATTATTTATTCTGCAGGTAATTTTTATCCCGTTATTCATGTTGTGGATACTTTTAAAAATTGTTGATAGAATATTCACAGCAAACTTTGAGAGTAGATTTATTAATAAACAGTCCCCTGCTCTTTGGAAGGCGGAAAGGGAAAGATGACGAAAACCAGAAAGAATAATAGCGCCCCAGAGAATAAAAATATCTCCTTTGATTTTAATAACATGATGGCGGATGCAATAGGTGAAGAGCAGGGAATTACGGAAGCAATGATTCAGGACCTTTCCGAGGATATTTACCGGGTGGACAGGGAGTTGAAACAAAAAAGGGAGAGTGGAGAGCTGCCTTTTTTCGATCTTCCTTATCAGGATGAGGTGTTGAAAGAGATAGAGGATTTTGCCGGGGAGCTGAAATCCCGTTGCGATAATTTTGTTGTTTTAGGGATTGGCGGATCAGCCTTGGGAACTATTGCTTTACAAACAGCTCTGACTTTACCATTTTACAACCTTTTGTCAAAATCGAAAAGGGATGGTAACCCCCGCCTTTTTGTGGCTGACAACATTGATCCTGATCAATTCAAGGCTCTTCTGGATTTGTTAGACCCCCGACTGACCGTTTGTAATGTTATCAGCAAGTCAGGGGAAACCGCCGAGACCATGAGTCAGTTTTTAATTATGAAGGAATGGTTTAATAAGAAACTGACGAAAGAAGAGATAAAAAAGCATTTTATCATTACCACCGACAAGAAAACCGGGAATTTGCGAAAGATTGTAGAGAAGGAAAACTATCGGAATTTTGTCACTCCCGCGGGGGTAGGCGGACGGTTTTCAGTTTTAACCCCGGTTGGTCTTTTGCCGGCTGCAGTGGTGGGGATAGATATTGCTCAACTGCTCGCGGGGGCAGGATATATGGATACCATCTGTAAAGGGAACAATGTCTGGGAAAATCCCGCCTACATGAATGGCACCCTCCATTACCTTGCTGATGTCCGAAAAAGAAAAAACATTTCCGTGATGATGCCTTATGCGGTTGCTTTGAAGGATGTGGCAGACTGGTACCGACAGCTCTGGGCGGAAAGTTTGGGAAAGAAATATTCTTTAACCGGCGAAACAGTCAGGATCGGACCAACTCCAGTTAAGGCTTTAGGGGTAACTGATCAGCATTCCCAGCTCCAATTATATCTCGAAGGCCCTTATGACAAAGTGGTTACTTTTTTAACCGCAGACCAATACCGCGAGGAAGTAACTATCTCTGATCTCTATCCAGAGATGGATGGAGTGGGCTATTTAGGCGGCCATACTCTTAATGAACTTATCCATGCGGAACAGCGTGCCACCGAGTCGGCTCTTACCAGAAACCAGCGTCTCAACTGTACAATAAATCTTTCTGCCATCAATCCTTTTACAGTAGGGCAGCTTTTATATATGATAGAGGTTCAAACCGCTTTTATCGGTGGGCTATACCGTATTAACCCCTTTGATCAACCCGGCGTTGAAGAGGGAAAAGACTATGCTTGTGGGATCATGGGGAGAAGAGGGTATGAAGACAAGCAAAAAGAGATTGACAGGATGACCTCGACCAATTTGAAGTATGTGATATAAAAACCAGATTAAACATTAAGGTGATATCTGAAAGCTTAAATTGTTATCTACCAAACTCTTCCAAAAAAAAATTGAAAAAATAGTCTTTTCCTCAAGAGAAACAGTAGTAAAAAAATTTTTACTTTTCCCTTTGGCATGCATTTCCTTTTTATACAAGCATCTGATTATTCTTCGCTGCCAGGCATATCAAAAAGGCATCTTCTTTTCCCGTAAGCTTCCTATTTCCATAATAAGTGTTGGAAACCTGACAGTAGGAGGTACCGGCAAGACTCCAACCTCTATCTATCTGGCCCGCCTTCTTCAGAGAGAGGGAAGGAGAACAGCTGTCCTTAGCCGGGGCTACAAGGGGGATGCTTCGCTTAACGTGAATGTGGTTTCCGATGGTAAAAGAGTATGTTTGTCTCCGGATGAGGCAGGAGATGAGTCGTTTTTATTAGTGGAAAAGTTGCCTGGTGTTCCAGTTTTGACCGGCAGGGACCGTGGTCTCCTATGTGAATATGCAATGAAAAATTTTTCTACTGAGGTGGCGATCCTGGACGATGGCTTTCAACATCTAAAGTTACAGAGAGACTTGGATATTGTTTTGCTTGATGGAAATTATCCCTTGGGTAATGGCTACCTTTTACCAAGGGGAACTTTAAGAGAACCTCCCCAACACCTGAAAAGAGCCCATATCATTTTGGTTGCTAAACCGGATAAAACAACAAGCAAAGAAAAGATAGAAAGAACGATAAGAAACTATAACCCTTTTGCCCCCGTCTTTTTTGTTTACTATAGTCCGGTGCTGCTCGAAAGATTAAACTCTAAGGAAACAATATCCTGGGAATATCTTCGCGGGCAAAAGGTTGTAGCTTTAGCAGGGTTAGCTCATCCCGAGCCGTTTGCTCGACTTTTAACCCATTTGGGAGCTGAAGTTGTAGATACAATTTTTTTCCCCGACCATTGCTGTTACCGGACTGAATATCTGGCTAAAATTAAAGTCAAGGCGATTATAGTAACCACGGAAAAAGATGCGGTTAAACTGAGATCCATTTCTTTACCGACAAGCGAAATTCTGGTTCTGGGGATAGAAATCAGAGTAGAAGAGGAAGTAAAATTTCAAGCAGCTATAAAA
>JAGHDE010000102.1 GCA_021160085.1 Pseudomonadota bacterium
ATACAAAAAGATTTAGATTGAAATCACTGGCGGGTAAAATGCTGGTACAAATGGAAACAGAAGGGCTTATGTTTTAACCAAAAATTATTTGTGTTTTTCTATTCCAATAAGCTGTTTTATATTCCGGGAAAGGATCAGTTCCTTTTTATCCTCTGCTATGGATAAAGAAAGAATCTTTTCTACCTCCTGATTCATGACTCCAAACGGGATGTCAGAACCAAAAATTATCCTTTCCACCCCGCTCTGCTGAGCTTGCTGCAATAGTTCCTCGCTGGTTACATTTACCCCCCCAAAGAGTCAGGGAGTGGCCCCAATGAGTATGAGAATCGATTATGTCCATTGTTAATCCAAATTGTCTTTATAAAATTAAATTTCGTTGTTTACCAGCAACCTTATCACCTTGGTCGATTAGATGATATTCAGTTTTTAATAATATCTTTTCGGCAACCTTGTTGCAATCCATCCTTTTAAAAAACCAAGGCCTAAGCCCACTGCCACACCTGAAAAATTTGCTGCTGCATCATAAAAAGAGGCGGTTCGTGCGGGAACAACAGTTTGAAGTAGTTCCAGCAAAGCTCCGTAAGCAGAGCCCAAACCTAAGCGAATGGTTAATTTGGATGCAAAACGAGAATAAGGAGGCGTCATTGAGGGGCTCAAAAGGAACCCTAATGGTATGTATATAAAAAAATGGAGAAACTTGTCTTGACCGGGAACAATCTCTGAAAAAAAACGAAGAGAAACTAATGAGAAAACAGCTAATAATACCATGTATGGTATTAGGAAAAAACAGGACTTTTTTATCATCATTAAAAGAGGTTGGAAACAGAGTTTATTGAAGGGAAGATACGCAAATCACAAAAACGCTGATTTTAAAACATGAAATCTTTTAGCATTTAGCTGCCTGGTATTGTTGGATTTCTATCTTCGATTCTTTCAGCATTCGCTCGGACAGATAATCAGGATACCCTTCTTCATAAACAATTTTAGTAATGCCCGCATTTATAATCATTTTCATGCAAATACTGCAGGGCAGATTGGTACAATAGAGGATAGATCCTTTGACGCTTGTTCCATGATAAGCAGCTTGAATGATAGTGTTTTGTTCAGCATGAAGTCCCCTGCAGAGTTCATGCCTTTCACCGGAGGGAATCTGCTCTTGTTCCCTAAGGCAACCAACATCCAGACAATGAGGGAGTCCCGAAGGCGCTCCATTATATCCGGTTGCCAGAATTCGTTTATCTTTTACCAGGATTGCACCCACCTGCCGGCGCAGGCATGTTGAACGCCGGGCTACCAGCCTGGTAATTTCCATGAAGTATTCATCCCAGCTCGGTCGCGACATGATCTTTATCCATAATAACTATCAAGGAAATAAAAAGCTAAGCGTTGCACTCACTTTCCACAAACGTTAAGGCGAGATTCAATCTGGCGAATCTTTTCGATCCGGCGATTATGTCTTCCTCCCTGAAACTCAGTTTCTAACCAGATTCGCAAAATTTTTTCCGCTACTTCTTGGATTATAACATCTGCTCCTAAGATCAATACGTTGCTGTCATTATGCTCCCGGCTCATCCTGGCAGTATAAACATCATGACAAAGAGCGGCTCTGATGCGGGGAAATTTGTTAGCCACAATACTCATTCCAATCCCTGATCCGCATATAAAAATTCCTCGATCGTATTCACCTTTGGAAATTTTCTCAGCGGCCGGTGCCCCAAAATCCGGATAATCTACCGACTCAGTTGAAAATGTCCCTGCATCAAGGGATTCGATCTTCATTTCATCAAGGATTTTTTTGAGATGGGACTTTAGCGGGTATCCTCGATGGTCACTGGCTAAAACAACTTTCATGAAGTGAACCACGGAGAGTTAGTCAAATTTTTTAAAAATCAGGGTGGCGTTTGTTCCCCCAAACCCGAAAGAATTAGAAAGAGCGCAGGTTATTTTTCCGTTTCGAGCTTCGTTGGGTACGTAGTCCAGGTCACACTCGGGATCAGGCGTCTCATAGTTGATTGTTGGCGGAATAACGCCGGTTTTTATTGAAAGGGCGGTAAAAATGGCTTCCACCCCTCCTGCGGCTCCAAGAATATGGCCGGTCATCGATTTCGTAGAACTCACCATCAACCGTTTAGAATGTTCTTTGAAAACTTTTTTAATGGCCTGTGTTTCGCGAAGGTCATTAAAATAGGTAGATGTCCCATGGGCATTGATGTAATCGATATCTTCCGGATTAATATTAGCGTCATCCAGAGCTGTATTCATACATTGCTGTCCTCCTTCCCCTTCAGGGGAAGGAGAGGTGATATGGTAGGCATCACCACTGAGACCATATCCAATAATTTCGCAATAAATCTTCGCCCCTCTCTTTTTTGCTTCTTCCATCTCTTCCAAAATTACAATCCCGCATCCTTCCGCCATTATGAAACCATCCCGGTCTTTATCAAAAGGACGGCTGGCTTTTTGGGGTTCATCATTTCGAGCGCTCAGCGCTTTCATATTACAGAAACCAGCGAAGGCAAGCGGGGTGATTGTCGATTCGGTGCCCCCTGTAATCATGGCATCCGCGAACCCTTGTTGAATCATTTGAAAAGCCTCTCCAATGGCATGGGTCCCTGAAGCACATGCGGTTACCACGCAGGTATTAGGCCCCTTAGCTCCGGCGGCAATGGCTACCTGCCCCGGGCCCATGTTCGCAATCATCATTGGAATCATAAAAGGAGATACTTTTCCCGGGCCTTTTTCAAGAAGCAACTTGTGATTTTTTTCCAGGGTTGCTAATCCACCCAGTCCGGTTCCCAGAATTACACCCACCCGATGAGCACTGCCGTTTTCAGCTGAAAACTCTGCATCCTCACAAGCCATTTTTGTGGCTGCCAGCGCGTATTGAACGAAAGGATCGGTACGTTTTATTTCTTTGGGTTTCATGAATTCTTCAGGATTGAACCCTTTTACTTCACCGGCTATCTGAGAACGAAAATCGCTGGCATCGAACCTGGTAACATAGTCGATACCGGATTTTCCCTCAATAATTGCATCCCAGGTATTTTGCGTTCCAATAGCAACCGGATTTACCGTGCCTAAGCCGGTTATGACAACTCGTCGCATCTTTTTATTTTACTCTCTAAAATAAGCTTTTTTAAAAAAAATCAATTAGAGATGGCCATTGATATAACTAACAGCATCCTGGAAAGTTGCAATCTTCTCTGCATCCTCATCAGAAATCTCTTTACCAAATTCTTCTTCAAGCGCCATGACCAACTCCACCAAATCCAAGGAATCTGCTCCCAGATCATCCACAAAGGAAACTTCTGGTTTTAATTCTTCCTCGCTGATACCAAGCTGTTCGATAATAATTTTTTTTACTTTTTCTTCAACGCTGTCTGCCATATCAAACCTCCTTTAAGTTTTTAAATGTTTCTTTGCCTTCACATATATAGTCCACCGTTAACATTTATTTCCTGGCCGGTAATATACCGGGAAGCATCTGTTGCCAAAAACAGAACCGCCTCAGCAATTTCTTCAGGGGTTCCCAAACGACCCAAAGGGATATTTTTTAAAAATCCCTCTTTAGCTTTTTCCGGCAGGGAACGGGTCATTACTGTATCGATGAAACCGGGAGCTACCGCATTAACAGTGATTCCCCGGGACCCAAATTCTCGAGCCATGGTTTTGGTGAAACCAATAATTCCTGCTTTTGAGGCAGAATAATTTGCCTGCCCGATATTTCCTGTCTGACCGACAACAGAGGCGATGTTGATTATTCTACCTGATCTCTGTTTGCTCATGTAACGGATAACCGCTTTCGAGCAGTTGAAAACGCTTTTCAGGTTTACAGAGATAACTGAGTCCCACTCTTCTTCTTTCATCTTCAGAAAAAAATTATCTCGAGTTATTCCCGCATTATTCACCAATATATCAATTCGACCAAACGCATCCATAACGGCTTTTCCCACTTTTTCTGCTTCGGAAAATTTTGAAATGTCAGCCTGAATGGCTAATGATCTTCTCCCTGAGGATTCAATTTCCCGGGCAGTCTGCTGGGCCTGGTCTCCGTTGATATCAGCAATTACGATATCAGCCCCGTTTTTGGCCAGCAGAAAGCCGATCGCCTGGCCGATTCCCTGGGCGCCGCCGGTAACTATGGCTACCTTTTCTTTTAACATCTATTAATTTATCTCCTTCCACGCTTTTGACAGCCTCTCCAAACCTTGGCTATCCTCCATATTAAAAATAAAAGCCGTCTTACTTATCCTCTTAACCAGCCCGCTCAATACTCTTCCCGGACCTGTCTCAATAAAGACGTCAACTCCCCGTTCCAT
>JAGHDE010000116.1 GCA_021160085.1 Pseudomonadota bacterium
GAACCCCTCCATTCGGCGAGGAAAATATAACCGTATATGCAAGCACATCACCGCTGGGCGAGATAGACATTCACTCTCAGTGGGGAGTCTATTTTGTCAAGACAAAGGCAAAGGATATCGGTGCAAGAACAAGAGGAATAAAACTAACCGGAAAATCCACCGATAAAAGCAGCTATGCCTCTGAGTTTTATGAGAATAAAGCTAAAATTAAAACAAGGTCTGAAAAATGAATTTGAAGAAACAAAAAAGAGCAGATTCTTATGAATCCAGCCACGTATGGTGAGGTTCTAAAGAAATTAATTTGAATATCACTAAACCAAAAGGAAGGTTATTTAAAATGAAGATGGCTACGAAGAACAAATCATTATCCCCAAAGAACAGAGGGATCTTGCTGCCGAAGAGGGGATTGGCACGGAAAATAAGCAGAAAGTGACCCAATTTTCCTTTCATTTTGAGCCGAGCGTGAAATCCTTCAATTTAACATTAAAAATTGCCCTGGAGAGCCAATGGAAGTCCATGTTTCTGATTTAACCTGGGACCAGTTCATCTACCCCAGAGGAGGAAAAAGCGAGAAGACCATCAGCGCATATATTGAAGCCCTTACGATTGGCGCGCAATTTCCACCAATCAAGATTCAGAGAGTCTTTAACTACCCCTCATCAACCCCCTTTAGAAAAGGGGGGAAGGGGGGATTTTCGGATGAAACAATCGAAGTGACTATAATTTTAGATGGTATCCACCGCTGGTTTGCGTTTAAGGAGAGTGGAATCAAAAAGATTCCGGCCGTTGAATGGAAGGACAAACCACTTGATTACGAGAAAAACAAAACAGCGCTTCTCCTTGAAGGGGCAGAATGTAACATCAGCCATGGAGATCGTTTAAGCTCAGGCGATAAAAAACGAATCGCCCGGGACATAACCACTTCAGATCCGGAATGTAAGTGGACTGAATCAGCCCTGGCAGAAAAATTAGGCGTTATCCAGCAAACCGTCAATACCTGGATCTCGGATATAAGAGCACGGCAGAAAGCGAGTAGAAACACAGTTATCCTCCGGTTGAGCCGCCTTGGATGGCCTCAGGAAATGATCGCGAAGGTGGTGGGATTAGATCGAAGTGTAATTTCAAGAAATGTGCAAAATACCAAAATTAGTGATATGCACAACCTGCTTTCTCAAGGCCATGACATGGATTATGTTGCAAGGCATTACCACATGGATCTTGCGCTTGCCTGGGCATTACGATTAGAAGGAAAGACGGATCAGGAAAAATTCAAAGAGCTTGGCTGGGGCCTGCGCACATGGGACCAGTGGTATTTTAACGAATGTGATGAGCGATTCGGAGACGATTGGCCTGGGAGGATACCGGCTCAGCTCGTTGCGCACACACTGTTCTTCTTCACAAAACCCGGCGATCTTGTTCTTGATCCAATGGCCGGCGGCGGCGTTGTCCCTGATGTATGCCTTCTCTTTGAGCGAAAATGTCAATCCTTTGATCTTGCACTCAGGGATAATCGACCGGAGATCCAGCGCTACTATTGGGATCCCCAAAATTGGACATGGCCTGTAACGAAAAAGCCGGATCTTATCTTTTTCGACCCGCCCTATTTCAGCAAAAAAGAGAGGGACTATGAGAAAAAAACTAATGCAGAGTCCCCCTCCATTTCATCTTATACAAAGGAGGAGTACGAAAGTTTTCTTGAAGGTTTCTTCCTGCTGGCCCATAGAAAATCAAAAGCAATCACCAGGATGGCCCTCTTAAATGCCGATTGGCGCGATTTTGAATCCACACCCGCTTCAAAAGAGAAACCCGATAAATCAATCACAATATTCGACTACCACAGGGTTTTATCTAAAACAGGATGGAAAGTAACCCATCGAATAGAGTGTCCCTTGTCCTCAGAACGCCTGAGCGGAAACCAGGTGCAGAAAATGCAGGACAAACGTATTCTCGGAACAGTTGGAAGAACCCTGCTAATCGCAAAAAGATCATAATAGCCGTCCCCGTCCCGGTATTGTATTTACCAATAGCGTAGTGGAATAGTAGCAACGTCCCTTATGTTGTGCGTCCCTTATGTTGTGATGTTATGTGATACTCAAGCTAAAATAATGGCAGTAAAAAAAGAACTGATTTCTTCGGCAATGGCTAATTGCGTAAAAAATCAACCGATTTTTCTTTAAAAAAACGGTTGCGGACTCAAAATCAGCTCTTTTTAAATAAATCCGCTTAATTCATCAGGCATCCGCCAACTTCTTTGCTTTATCCAGGCATATTTCCAAAAAGATATTTTCTATAAGATAATCCGGGCTTGTCCAACAAACGGTTCAGATTGTGGTTCGTTCCTCACACAATCTAACCTTATTCGTTATGCAAAGAACTACTTCCAATAATACAGCGCTTCTTCTCCAAGCTCTTGCTCAATTTCCAGCAAACGATTGTATTTTGCAATCCGCTCGCTGCGACTTGCAGATCCCGTTTTCAAATGCCCCCCATCCATGGCTACTGCAAAATCCGCCAGGAACGTGTCTTCTGTTTCCCCGGAACGATGAGAAATAAAATAACGCCATCCTGCATCGCGGCACATGCGTACTGCTTCAATAGATTCAGTTACAGTGCCGATTTGATTCAATTTGATGAGTGCTGAATTAGCCTCACGCCCAGATATACCACGGCTGATATACTGTGTATTGGTGACATAAAGATCGTCACCAACTACTTCTATCTTATCTCCAAGCCGAGCCGTAAAACGCTTAAATCCATCAAAGTCCCGCTCGGCGAGTGGATCTTCCCAAAGAATAATTGGATATTTTGAAACCCACTCCTCAGCAAGTGTGATGATATCATCACTCTGCATTTGGCCAGTACCCGACCACTTGAGATCATATGACCCACTCATATCGGTTGAAAATGAGTTCGCCGCACTGTCCAGTGCAATAGCGATATCTTCACCGGGTTTATACCCGGCCATCTCAATGGCTTGAATAATTGTTTCGATGGCATCTTCGTTACTGTCGAGATTTGGAGCAAAACCACCTTCATCACCAACACTGGTTGCCAAACCACGGCCTTTCAGGATTCCCTTAAGCACATGAAAGGTTTCTGCAACATAACGGAGACCCTCGCGAAAATTAGACGCACCAAGTGGAACAGCCATGAATTCCTGAATATCGACATTATTATCAGCATGTTCACCCCCATTGATGATATTCATACAGGGAACGGTTAGCCTTCTTGACCCAGCACCACCCAGGTACTGATAAAGGGGAATATTTGTTGAAACGGTTGCTGCACGAGCAACTGCCATGGATACACCGAGAATTGCATTAGCACCAACGTTCGATTTGTTTTGCGTACCATCCAGATCTATCATGGCACGGTCGATCATGGACTGTTGATATGCGCTCATGCCGATCAAAGCTGGAC